>JADLGU010000143.1 GCA_020849155.1 Rhodocyclaceae bacterium
CCAAGTCCCTGGAAGCAGTGGATCCCCCCACTGCCCAGGTGTCCAACGATCTCGCCATCAGCTATCAGGCCAAGTGCAAGTCGCCCATCTCGCTCGGAACGTTGAAGCAGGCCATCAATTCCGAGGATGCCCGCCACGCCGCCTCCATCCTGAAGTCGCAATGCGAAGCCGGCGCGGATTGTCCCATGCCGTCCGATAAGGACCGGCAGCGCTATCTGCGCATCGTCACCTCCATGCCATGCGACGCCTGATCCTCATCGCCGCGCTGGCGCCTGGAATAGGCTCAGCCAGCGAGTTCTGCACCATCCCCACGCTGTATCGCGGCGTCCCCGTCACTGTGCCGGTGCCGCACATCGGCAAGCACCTTTGCGGCATGGCGCTCATCGAGAAGCAGTACGTCCGCCTGGAGGAAGCCGCCCAGCGCAAGGTGCTCGGACCTGTGCGCTGCAATTCAAGCGGCAACGATTGCCGCCAGCGCGCCGAGTATTTCCTGTCCAGGCAGGACAGCGAACCCTTCATCGTCATCTACCGGGGGCCGAGGGTAGGAGATCCAGGCTAAGCAACCCCTCCCCTCAAACAAAAAAAAGAAAGAATTGGGGCGAGTCTGTATTTTGGGTCTGTAGTCGCCACTGGAGGTCAACATGACACAAGCCCAAACTGAAAACCTTGCCACTCTCGGCGATATCACTACGGCGCTGGATGCGCAGAAGTTTCCGAAAGTCGATAAGACGGTGATCTCGGCCATCAGCCGCACCGGTCGCGAAGAATTCCTCGGCAACCTGGCCGCCTGCGTATCCGGCCAGGATAGCGACGGAAGCAGGCGGAATTATCTGCAAGGCCTGCTTTGTTGCCTGACCGACGAGGCACTCGCGGCGCTACGTGCCTTGCAGCTCAACCCTGAACTCGACGATCTGGTGCGGATTGCGGCCAAGACGCCAGCCAGGCTCGCTACCGCGATCGCCGCGGCGCACGACCTGGCGCATCCCCGCAATGCCGAGGCGAAGGAATACCTCAAGGCGGTACTGGTGCCGCCCCCACCGCCAGCCGCCGAAACGCCGGCCGCGCCGCTGCCCCCTGCCTCTGCCGAAGACAATCAGGCTCCGCCGGAGTCCCCTATTGGGCCGCCGCCCGAGGAATCCGCTCCATCTAGCGTCCGCTTCCGCAGCGCGCACGTCTATGGCAGTAACTACGCCCTGTGCTTCAACGCCGGCATCGGCCGCGATCAACGCCCCGGCATCATGGTGGATGCAGCCGTTTCCAACGGGCCTCGTGCCTACGATTGGCGAAACGCCATCCACATCTGGCTCAACGAGAAGGAGGTCGCCTGTGTCCTGGCCGTCTTCCGGCGCTGGCGCAAGTCCGTGGAGTTCTCCGCTCACGGCGCAGCCAACGACAAGACCTTCATTCTCGTGCACCAGGACGGCCATTTCTTCTGCAAAGTCAGCGCAACCAAGGAACCGAAAGACAAGGTGCGCGCCGTGAAGATCATCAAGCTCGACGCGAACGAGGTATCGATCCTGTTCCTCGAGCAGCTGCTTCTCGCCTACCCGCAGTTGCCGCCGTCCGAGGTGCTGGAACAGGTGCGGCTGATCAATCTGGATTGATTGTGGTCAAGACAGACGTCCTTCCGACTTCTCCCGCCGATAGCGCTGCGCACCTGATTCAGCGCCTGAAGCGGCTCGGCGTCGCTTCCTGGCCCCAGGTTCTGCTCTGCCTGCCTAAGTCTTATCAGGATTTCTCGGTGCGCTCGACCCTGCAGCAGGCCATGCCGCGCGAAGGCGTGATGGCAGGCCAGCGGCTGTTCCAGCTCGCCGTGTGTGAACCACCGGTGATCATGACCCAACCGAAGAAGCGCATCATGCTGACCGCGACGGACGGCATGCACACCGTCAAGATCGCCGTGTTCATCGTGCCCGGCGTCGACGTGGCGTACTGGAAGTCGCTGGAGGTCGGCAATCAAGTGTGTCTGCTCGCTGCCTTGCAGAGCTGGGCCGGGCGATTGCAGATCACCGGCCCTACGGTGGTGCCGGTGGATCTCGTTGGCCGCGTCGTGCCAAAGTACCCCAGCCGGCGCGGTGTGGTAGCAGCCGATGCACTCTTCGATGCCACCCGTCATGCGGTCAACCACCACCTGGATCACGCCGCTTCGCACATCGTCGCCTCGTTCGACGGGTTGTCCGAGGCGGACATCCTGCGCCTGGCCCGCATCGAGGCCGGCAGCCTGTCGGAGCTCCTGTCCGCCCTGCACAGCCCGGGAAGTATGGCGGCGGCCGACGAAGCCCTCGCGCTCTCCCGCCGGCTTGCCGCGTTCTCGGTCGTCCATCACGCCAGCCGCATGAAGCGGCGCAATCCCCTGCCGGAGTCCGTCCTGCCGATCAAGCGCGGCATGGTGGAGAAACTGATCGCGCGCCTGCCACACCCGCTTACCGGCGACCAGAGGAAGGCCATCGACGAGATCGTCATCGACCTGGAATCGCCCTACCCCATGCGCCGCGTGCTGAGCGGCGACACGGGCAGCGGAAAGACCTATTCCTTCATGGTGCCAGCGCTCGCCGCTCAGATCATCGGTAAGCGCGTGGCCATCCTCACGCCGAACGCGCCGCTCGCCGATCAGTTCGTGGCCGAATGCCGCGAGGCCTACGGTGAGCAGGTGCCGGTTCGCGCCATCACGGCGGCACGGAAGACCGACATCAACTTGGAAGGAAACCCGATCCTGGTGGGCACGACCGCCCTTCTCTCGCGATTCCGCGAACTCGGGGAGTCGCCCGACTTTCTGGTGGTCGACGAGCAGCAGCGTTTCGGTGTCGCACAGAAATCCGAACTGGTGGATGATCGCACCAATCTACTGGAGGCCACCGCTACACCAATCCCACGCACCACGGCGCTCATCACCCATGGCGGCCTGGATGTGTCAATCATCCGCGAGAGCCCGGTGGTGAAGAACGTGGTCACGCGCATCGTCGCCGCCGGCGACGCCAAGCGCCTCTTCGGCCACACCCGCAAGATCCTCGCCGCCGGCGGCCAGGTGGCCGTGGTCTATCCGATCGTGCGCGACCAGAAGCAGGAGCGGAAAAGCGTCGAGAAGGCGTTCGAGCGCTGGTCGAAGGAATTCCCCGGCCGCGTTGGGATGGTGCATGGCGCCATGAAGGAAGAAGAGAAAACCGAGGCCATCGTCAAGCTGAAGTCCGGCGAGCACGCGGTCGGCATCGTCAGCTCGATCATCGAGATCGGCCTGACGCTTCCCCTCCTGAAGTCGATGGTGGTGGTCAATGCGGAACGCTATGGCGTGAGTACCCTGCACCAGCTCCGCG
>JADLGU010000144.1 GCA_020849155.1 Rhodocyclaceae bacterium
CGAGGTCGAGGAACAGCGCGTAGGCGGCGTGGCGCTGGCCGTGCAGGATGTCGGCATAGGCCTCGCGCACCGCATGGGCGAGCAGCTTGTCGCGCACGAAGCGGCCGTTCACGAAGAAGTACTGGGCATCGGCACGGGCGCGCGAGTAGGCCGGCAACGCGGCGCAGCCGGCGAGATGCAGTCCGCCCGCCGCGGCGTCGACCGCGCGCGACTGGGCGGCGAACTCCGCGCCGAGGATGTCCGCCACGCGCCGCGCGGCGTCGCCGGCGGCCAGATGCAGCGCGGTGCGGCCGTTGTGCTGCAGCTGGAAGGCAACTTGCGGATGCGCCAGCGCGATGCGCCGCACGGCCTCCTCGCAATGGGCGAACTCGGTGTGCTCGCTCTTGAGGAACTTGCGCCGCGCCGGCGTGTTGAAGTAGAGGTCGTCGGCCTCGATCACAGTGCCGCCGCCGAGCGCCGCCGGGGCTACGTCCTGTTCCGGGCCGAGGCGCCAGGCGTGCGGCGCGGAGCGCAAACGGCTGACCAGGGTCAGTCGCGCCACGGCGGCGATCGAGGCCAGCGCCTCGCCGCGGAAGCCGAGCGAGGCGACGCTTTCCAGGTCTTCCAGCGAGGCGATCTTGCTGGTGGCGTGGCGCGCGACGGCCAGCGGCAGCTCGTCCTTCGGGATGCCGCCGCCGTCGTCGACGATGCGGATCTGGCGCACGCCGCCTTCGAGCAATTGCACCGAGATATTGCGCGCGCCGGCGTCGAGGCTGTTCTCCAGCAGCTCCTTCACCACCGAGGCCGGCCGCTCGACCACCTCGCCGGCGGCGATCTGGCTGATGAGGAGGTCGGGCAGGGGGCGGATGGCGGACATCGGGGTGCCGGCATTATAGCCTCTGGAAAGTGGCGCCTTCCTCAGCCTGCTGCCCGATCAGGGCGCGTGTTTGTACGAGACCAGTTCTTCCCTGTCGTATTTGTAGATGCGTCCCGAGCGTTCGCGCCACAGAAACTCGTAGGCCACCGCCCGACGCACCTTGTCCGGCGCCACCCAGTATTTGGTGTCGAGCGAAAAGCCGATTCCCATTACCCAGCCCTTGCCCTCGACGCGAAAGGCATCGAAGGTTCCTGCCGGGACCACGACGGTTTCGCGTGCAACGACCTTGAAGTCGTACTCGACCCAGTCCTGGCGGCCATCCGGGTAATCCAACCGGTAGCGGGTGCGCCATTTCTTGCCGACAGCGAACTCGGTCGGCAGCAGCTGCGGCGAGCGCAACCGTTCCCCATTGGCCAGTTTGACCGCGTTGCCGAGCAGATCGGTGATGAAAACGCCCTTGTCGTATATGACTTCCGTGTCGTCGATGGCGGTGACCGTCATGGTGAATGTGCTGGTCACCACCCTGGTCAGGAGATCCACGCGCTGGTAGGAAAAACGGTCGCCGATGCGGAAATGCGTGTCGGCGGACACGGTGCCCTTGCTGAAGGGATTGCCCTGCGGTGAGGCAATGCGGATTCTCTCCTCGCCCTGCCTGGCCAGGATGCGGTCGAGGCGCATCTGCGCCAGCTCAACGAATCGGCCGCTCGGATAGCGACGGATGTATTCCTCCAGCCGCGCCGCCTCCATCGACTGCCTGGCGCGCTCCCAGAGAGCCCTCTCTTCCGCGAAGCGTCGGTCGAGTTCTTCCTGCGAGAGCTTCTTCAGGCTGGCCGGCGGCAGGAAATAGAAATCCTCCTCCAGAGAAGTGCTCTCCCAGGGGATCTGCCTGCCGTTCGAGGCGCGCCTTACGCCGAGACGCACCCGCTTGAAGACATCCTCGATGCGGGCTTCGGGCGTGCGCATCTCGCGCAGCAGGTGCTCTGTGTACAGCCCGTTGGCCGAGGCGCCGTCGGAGGCGACGTTCCCCGGGGCGGTGGCGTAAGCGAGCAGGGTGCCGAGGGGGGCGTCCATCTGGCTGAGACCCTTGCCCGTCTTCAGTTCGCTGCCGAAGGGGTTGTCCCGGCAGGCGTCCAGGATGACGATGTTCATCGGGTTGCCGGCCTTGTTCAGCCCGTCGAGCAGGGTGGTCAGGTCGATCGCCTGCCGGGGCACGCTCTCGGCATGGTCGAGCACCGCATCGACCGGGACGAGGAAGTTGCGCCAGGACAGCTGCAGGCCGTGACCGGCGAAGTAGAACAGGCCGACACCTTTCTGTCTGGCAACGCCTTGGCTGAAGGCACGTATGCCCTCTTCCATGGCGGAGCGCCTGGCATCCAGCTGCATGCTGACAGCGAAGCCGAAACGCTTCAGTTCCTCGGCGATGGCGCTCGCGTCGTTGGCGGGGTTCTTCAGGGGCGCCTCGGCGTAGCGGCTGTTGCCGATGACGAGCGCGAAGCGGGGCAGGGCGTGTATGGCCGAGACCGTACTGGCCAGCGCGCCGGCCGGCAGCAGGGGCGCCAACGTGAGCGCCGACAGCTGCCGCAGGGTCTGCCGGCGATCGGAATCGATTCGCTTCATGACGCGCCCCCCTAACCGGATCATCATAGTCAGAGACGTGAGCGAGAACAAGCGCCGCTCGGGCTCCTGTATCATGGCGCCCTCATGGAATTGCTCGCCCTCGCCTGGGACATCGCCGTCCACCTCGACAAGCACCTCGCCGCCCTGCTGGCCCAGTACGGCACCTGGGTGTATGCCATCCTCTTCCTCATCGTCTTCGCCGAGACCGGCTTCGTCGTCACGCCCTTTCTGCCGGGCGACTCGCTGCTGTTCGTCGCCGGCGCGCTGTGCGGCGCGGGCAGCATGGACCTGTGGGTGCTCAACGGCACGCTGATCGCCGCCGCCGTGCTCGGCAACAGCGTGAATTATTCGATCGGCCGCTACCTCGGCCCCAAGGTGTTCCACTGGGAGAGTTCGCGCTTCTTCAACAAGGCGGCGCTGATGAAGACGCACGTCTTCTACGAACAGCACGGCGGCAAGACCCTGGTGATCACGCGTTTCATCCCCATCCTGCGCACCTTCGCGCCCTTCGTCGCCGGCATCGGTGCCATGACCTACGCCCGCTTCCAAGCCTTCAATGTCTCCGGCGCCGTGCTGTGGGTGGGCTCGCTCTCCGTGGCCGGCTATCTCTTCGGCAACCTGCCGATCATCCAGAACAACCTCAGCCTGGTGATCCTCGCCATCGTCGTCGTGTCGACGCTGCCGGCGGCGATCGGCTACCTCAAGCACCGCCGCGCGCCGCATTAGGGCTTTGCCGACAGGGGCTTGGCGCGGCGGCCGGGCTTTGCGCTATGATGGCGCATGATTTCGCGGCTTATCCCGTTGATTTTCCTGCCCTTGTTTGCCGCCTGCGTGACCACCGGGACGGGCACCACGCCGCGCCAGCCGGTGGCCGGCTTCGATCCCAACCAGATCGCCAAGAGCGACATCGACCGCGTCGCCGAGGCGCACCAGCGCGAAGTCTTCGCCAGCCTGAAGCTGCTCGCCGAGAAGCTCTATCGGCGCAATCCGCGCGAGTGGCGGAAGGGCGGCCAGGCCAGCCTGGAAGCGGCCGTGGCGCGCATCTTCGAGACCGACCACGGCTGGCGGTTCCGCGAACTGGAGGGCAGGCGCGGCACCGACGCCATCCACCTCGCCTTCCGCGAGGACTATGCGGGCGACCGCGTGCTGGCGCTGGTCGCCGGGCTCGGCGCCATGACCATGACGGCCTTCAACGACAAGAGCGAACTGTTCCTGCTCGACGACCTCGACCCGCAGGCGCTGTTCAACGCCGCGCGCAACGTCGAGATCGCGGTGTGGAAGCTCTCCAACGCCACGGCGCCCGGCGGCGAGCTCTGGCTGCTCTCCAACGAGGGCGCCGGGCCGGTGAGGAACCTGTCCTTCGAGCGCGAGTTCGGCAAGATCATCGGCAGCCTCGACCTGCTCTCCAAGATCATCGCCGACAAGACCAACCGCATCGTCGCCAAGGTGTTCCAGAACCTGGCCACGGCGATCTTCCTTCCGGTGAAGTTCTGAACATGAAATCCATCGTCATCCTCATCTCCGGCCGCGGCAGCAACATGGAGGCCATGCTCGCGGCCAAGCTGCCCTGCCGCATCGCCGCCGTGATCAGCAACAAGGCCGACGCGAAAGGGCTGGAGACGGCCCGCGCCCAGGGCATCCCCACCGCGGTGGTGGCGCACGCCGCGCACGCCTCGCGCGAACTGTTCGACGCCGCCCTGGCCGCCGAGATCGACCGCCACGCGCCCGACCTCGTCGTGCTGGCCGGCTTCATGCGCATCCTCGGCGACGCCTTCGTGCGCCGCTACCACGGCCGCCTGATGAACATCCATCCCTCGCTGCTGCCGGCCTTCCCCGGCCTGCACACCCACCAGCGCGCCCTCGAGGCCGGCTGCCGGGTGCACGGCTGCACGGTGCATTTCGTCACGCCGGCGCTGGACAACGGCCCCGTCGTCATCCAGGCCGCCGTGCCGGTGTACCCGGACGACGGCGAGGACACGCTCGCCGCGCGCGTGCTGGCGCAGGAGCATGTCGCCTATCCGCAGGCGGTGCGCTGGTTCGTCGAGGGACGGCTGACGCTCGGCGCCGACGGCCGCGTGCGCCTGGACGGCGAGCGGCGGGCGCCGGACGCCTTGCTCTCGCCCCTGCCGGATGCGCATTGACGCCCGCCTCCTGCTTGCGCTGGCCCTGTCCCTGCTGCTGCATGCGCTGGTCGCGGGGAGCCGCGGCTGGCGCCTGCCGTTTCTGGAAGAGCCCGAACCCAGCGGGACGCTGGAGGCGCATCTCGCGCTGAAGCCGGTGGCGGCCCCGTTGCCGCAGACTGCGCCGCCAGCGCCGCCCCGACCGGCCGCGCCCAAGCCGCGTCCCGCCCCGGCGCCGATCGAGGCGCCTGCGCCGATCGAGGTCCCGGCACCAGCCGTGGCGGTGGCGCCGGAAGCACCGCCGCCGCCGGCGCCTGTCGAGGCCGCGGCGGCGCCGGCGCCGGCGCCGGTCGCGCTGCCCTGGCCGCACCAGGGCCGCATCCGCTTCAGCGTCATGCGCGGGGAGGGCGAGCAGGCCACCCTGGTCGGCGAGTCGACCCACACCTGGCAGCATGACGACGCCACCTACACCCTGCAGACGCTGACGGAGACGGTGGGCCTTGCGGCCGTGTTCCGTCCGGCGAAGGTGGTGCAGACCAGCGAGGGCACGCTGGGGGCGGAAGGCATCCTGCCGCGGGAATTCCGCGTCGAGCGCATGGACCGGGCGGCCGAGCGGGCGCGCTTCGACCGGGATGCCATGAAGCTGTCCCTGTATTCGGGCGAACGGCTCCGCCGCGAGCTGCCGCTCGCCGCCGGCAGCCAGGACATCCTCTCGCAGATCTACCAGCTCGGCCTGACGCGCAGCGCGCGCATCGAGCTGATGATCGCCACCGGCAAGAACTACGGCCGCCACGTCTTCGAGACGGTGGGGGAGGAGCGCCTCGCCACGCGCTTCGGCGAGCTGCTGACCTGGCGCCTCAAGGCCGTCTCGCTGGCCGGCGAGCAGGCCATGGAGCTGTGGCTGGCCTCCGAATACCGCAACCTGCCGGTGCGCATCCGCTACATCGACCGCAAGGGCGAGGTCTTCGAGCAGAACGCGGTCGAGCTGGTCGTGGACGGCGCCAGACTGGCCGAACGGGCCCAATGAGCATCAGTCAAGGAAAAGTCAGTATGCGCATCACGGCGAAACTCATCGACGCCGCCACCACGGCGCTCAACCTGCTGCTCAAGTTCGAGCAGCCGGCCGACGCCGTGCTGTCGAAGTTCTTCCGCGAACAGCGCGCCCTCGGCCAGCGCGAGCGCGGCTTTGTCGCCGAGACGGCCTACGCCGTGCTGCGCCGGCGGCGGCTGCTCGAGCACCTGCTCGGCGCCGAGGCCAGTCCGCGCCGCCTGGTGCTGGCGGCGCTGGTGAAGCTGCAAGGCGTCAGCCAGCGCCAGCTGGAGGAAGCGCTCAAGGAGAAGGAACTGAAGTGGGTGGCGGAACTCAAGGGCCGCGCCCCAGGCGAGCTATCCCTCGCCGAGCAGGCGGATTTCCCCGACTGGCTGGCCGAGCGGCTGCAGGCGCATTTGGCGCCGGAGGAGCTGCTCCGGCTGGCGCAGAGCCTCAACCAGGCCGCGCCGCTCGACCTGCGCGTGAACCCGCTCAAGGGCGAACGCGGGGCGGTGCTGACGCGATTGAACGAGGAAGGCATCGCCGCCGAGGCCGGCGCGCTGTCGCCGCTGGCCATCCGCCTCAAGGCCAAGCCGGCGCTGCAGCAGCACCCGCTCTACCTCGACGGCACGATCGAAGTGCAGGACGAGGGCTCGCAGCTGCTCGGTTTCCTGCTGGCGCCGAAGCGCGGCGAGATGGTCGCCGATTTCTGCGCCGGCGCCGGCGGCAAGACCCTGCTGATGGGCGCCCTGATGCGCTCCACCGGCCGGCTCTACGCCTTCGACGTTTCCGACAAGCGCCTCGGCCGGCTGAAGGAACGCGTCGCGCGGGCGGGCCTCTCCAACGTGCATCCGGTGACCCTCGCCAACGAGAACGACCTCCGCGTGAAACGCCTGGCCGGCAAGCTCGACCGCGTGCTGGTCGACGCCCCCTGCAGCGGCCTGGGCACGCTGCGCCGTAACCCCGACCTGAAATGGCGGCAGACGCCGGAAGGCGTCGCCGAACTGGCGCGCAAGCAGCGCGACATCCTCCAGGGCGCGGCGCGCCTGCTGAAGCCGGGCGGGCGGCTGGTGTATGCCACCTGCAGCATCCTGCCCGAGGAGAACGAAGCCATCGTCGCCGCCTTCCTCGCCGCGCACGCGGATTTCAGACAGGTCTCCGCGCAGGAGATCCTGGCGAAGCAGGGCATCGCGCTCGAATGCGGCGAGACGCTGCGGCTGGCGCCGCATACGCACGGCACGGACGGGTTTTTTGCGGCAGTATTGGTACGCTATTCCGTTGAGACGACACCATGAGATATCCCGACTTCTACGACGAAGCCCCCCGCATCACGCTGTACGACCCGCTCGCCAAGTTCCTCGGCGCGGCGGAGGGCGGCATCCTCGAGTACCGCTACATCGATGCCGTCAAGGCGGCCGGCCATTCCTGTCCGACGGTGGCCTCGGCCTGGCTGATGACGCTGCGGGCGCTGGAGGCGTTGTATCCGAAGGACATCCCCGAGCGCGGCGCCATCCGCGCCGACTTCCGCCACGAGTCGACCAGCGGCGTGACCGGCGTCATCGCCAACATCGTCACCCTGGTCACCGGGGCGACGCACGACACCGGCTTCAAGGGACTGGCCGGCCGCTTCGACCGGCGCCAGCTGCTGTTCTTCAACGCCGAGGTGCGCGACGAGATCCGCTTCACGCGGCGGGACAGCGGCGCGGCGGTGGAGGTCACGGCGCACCTGGAACGGGTGCCGGGCGACCCGCGCATGGGCGAATTGATGGCGGCCTGCATCACCGGCCGCGCCACCGACGAGGTGCAGCGCGAGTTCGGCCGCCTGTGGCAGGCGCGGGTGCGCGCCATCCTGGTCGCGCATGCCGACGATCCGGCCGTGATCGCGCTGCGCGCCGTATGACGCAGACCGACTTTTTGCCCGGCCGCGTCGGCTGGCTGCTGGCCGTGCTGCTGGCCGTGCTGGCGCCGGCGGCGGCGGCCTTCGAGGCGTCGCCGCCCCGGACGCTGCCGGCGCAGGGCACGGTGGAGGCGCTGTTCTCGCCCTGGGACGACGTCGAGGGCGCCCTGCTGCGGACGCTGCGGGCGGCGCGCGAGAGCATCCACGTGCAGGCCTTCTCCTTCACCAGCCGGCCGCTGGCCGCGGCGCTGCTGGAGGCCCGTGCCCGCGGCGTGCGCGTGGCGGTGCTGGCCGACCGCGAGCAGACCCAGTTCATGGACAACAGCCGGATCCCCCAGCTCGCCGCCGCCGGCATCGAGGTGGCGCTCGAGACCCGCTATGCCGCCGCCCATAATAAAATCCTGCTCATCGACGCCGAGGGCGCCGCCCCGGTGGTGGTCACCGGCTCGTACAATTTCACCTGGTCGGCGCAGGCGAAGAATGCCGAGAACGTGCTGTTCCTGCGCGGCAACCGGGCGCTGATGCGCCGCTATCTCGAGAACTGGCAGCGCCATCGGGCCGAGGCGCTGCCCTTTTCGGAAGCCACCTTGCTCAAAGACTGAGATGCAACCGACCGAATTCGGCAGCCTGCTCGCCGGCCTGTGGGCCGATCTGCAACAACCCGCCGTGCTCTGGCAGGCGGCGGCGCTGGCGCTGTGCCTGGGCCTCGCCTGGCTGGCGGCGCGGGCGCTGCGCCGTCCGGCCGACGCCGCCCTGGAGGCGCGCCTGGGCCGGCGCGGCCTGAAGCGGCTGGCCTTCCCGCTGGCGGCGCTGGCCTTCGTGCTGGTGGCGCGGCCGCTGCTGAAGAACTGGCACTCGGTGAGCCTGCTCGACCTGGCGGTGCCGCTGCTGGCCTCCTTCGCCGTGATCCGCGCCATGATGTTCGCGTTGCGCCACGGTTTCCCGCGCGCCGCCTGGCTGGCCGCCTTCGAGCGCCTGATGGCGCTGGCGGTGTGGGGCATCGTGGCGCTGCACATCACCGGCCTGCTGCCGGAGATCATCTCGTCGCTCGACGCCATCGACTTCAACGTCGGCAGCCAGCGGCTGTCGCTTTGGCTGATCCTGCAGGGCTCGGTGACGGTGCTGGCAACGCTTCTGGCGGCGCTGTGGCTGGGCGGCCTGGCCGAGCAGCGCCTGCTGGCCGCCGCCGGCCTCGACGGCAACCTGAAGCTGGTCTTCGCCCGCCTGGCGCGGGCGGCGCTGGTGCTGCTGGCGGTGCTGATCAGCCTGCCGCTGGTGGGCATCGACCTGACCGCGCTGTCGGTGTTCGGCGGGGCGCTCGGCGTGGGCATCGGCTTCGGCCTGCAGAAGATCGCCGCCAATTACGTCTCCGGCTTCATCATCCTGCTCGACCGCTCGATCCGCCTCGGCAACATGATCGTGGTCGACAAGTACCGCGGCGAGGTGACCCAGATCACCACCCGCTATACCGTGCTGCGCGGCGCCGACGGGGTGGAGTCGATCGTGCCCAACGAGACCCTGGTCGGTTCGGTGGTGCAGAACGAGACCTACACCAACCCGCGCATGCGCCTTTCGGTGACGGTGCAGGTCTCCTACGCCTGCGACCCGGAGCGGGCCATGCGCCTCCTGGTCGAGGCGGCGGCGAGCCACCCGCGGGTGCTGGCCGATCCGCCGGCCAGGGCTTTCCTGGTGCGCTTCAACGATTCGGGGATCGACCTGGAGCTGGGCTTCTGGATCGCCGATCCGCAGGAAGGCAGCCTCAACATCAAGTCCGACATCAACCTCGCCATCTGGCGCGCCTTCGGCCAGGAAGGCATCGAGATTCCCTATCCGCAGCGCGAAGTGCGGCTGCTGAACCAAAGCCCGCCAGCCCAGTCGTAAAGGCAAGCCCCACACTTGAACTGATTGAGGGTTCAAGTAATATGGGCGCACGTTCTCTTGCCGGGGTTCCCCATGCTGTTTAGCGGTTATTTCGACCTCCCCTGGTGGGGTTGCGTGCTCGTCGCCCTGGCGCTGACCCACGTCACCATCGCCGCCGTCACCATCTACCTGCACCGCCACCAGGCCCACCGCGCCCTCGAGCTCGGGCCGCTGCCGAGCCATTTCTTCCGCTGCTGGCTGTGGCTCACCACCGGCATGGTGACCAAGGAGTGGGCCGCCATCCACCGCAAGCACCACGCCCGTTGCGAGACGCCGGACGATCCGCACAGCCCGCAGGTGCTGGGCCTCAACCGCGTGCTGTGGGGCGGGGTGTTCCTCTACGTGAAGGCGTCGCACAACCGGCAGACCATCGAGCGCTACGGCCACGGCACGCCGGACGACTGGCTCGAGCGGCACCTCTACACCCCGGGGCAGAAGCTGGGCATCGTGCTCATGCTGGCCATCGACGCGCTGCTGTTCGGCCTTGTGCCGGGCGCGCTGATCTGGGGCGTGCAGATGATCTGGATTCCGTTCTGGGCCGCCGGCGTCATCAACGGCGTCGGCCACTACTGGGGCTATCGCCATTTCGCCTGCGCCGATGCCAGCACCAACATCGTGCCCTGGGGCATCCTCATCGGCGGCGAGGAACTGCACAACAACCACCACGCCTACCCGACCTCGGCCCGCTTGTCGAACAGGTGGTACGAGTTCGACATCGGCTGGCTCTACATCCGCCTGCTGGCGCTGCTCGGCCAGGCGCGGGTGAAGAAGGTGGCGCCGCGGCCGCGCCTGATCGCGCCGCGCCCGAGCATCGACCTCGAGACCCTGCAGGCGGTCATCCTCCACCGCTACGACGTGATGGCGAAGTACCTGCAGTCGCTGCGGCAGATCCAGCGCGAGGAGGCGGAACGGCTGAAGGCATCGCTCGATGCCGGTTCGCGCAAGGCGCTCAAGCGCTGGCTGGCGCGCGACGCCGAAGAGCTGCCCGAGCCGGAACGGCAGCGCTATGCCGACGCGCTCGCGCGCAGCCAGCGCCTGTCGCTGCTGGTGGAGATGCGCAAGGAGCTCGCCGCGCTGTGGCAGCGCTCGACGGCGACGCACGAGGAACTGCTCGCCCGGCTGCAGGACTGGTGCCGGCGGGCGGAGGCTTCCGGCATCCGTCCGCTGGAGGAATTCTCGCTGCGACTGCGCCGCTACGCGGTGTAAACGAAAAAACCCGCCGTGCGGCGGGTTTTTTGCGGGATCGCTTCTGGCTTACTTCAGCTTGGTTTCCTTGTACTTGACGTGCTTGCGCGCCTTGGGATCGAACTTCATGATCTCCAGCTTCTCGGGCATGGTGCGCTTGTTCTTGGTCGTCGTGTAGAAGTGGCCGGTGCCGGCCG
>JADLGU010000145.1 GCA_020849155.1 Rhodocyclaceae bacterium
ACCAGCTGCTCAACGCGCTGTACACCGATCACCGCGTAGTGGCCGACCGCACCGTCGACAGTCACGTCAAGAACCTCAGGCGCAAGCTGCACCAGGCGCACGACGCTCACGAGCTGGTGCGCTCCGTGTACGGCGTCGGCTACAAGATCGAGGCCTGAGCGTCATTGAGGCTCGAGCACAACGCCACCGCGCCGACCGGCCCTGCAACCGAGCCGGAGTTGATCGGCAGGAAATTCAGTCCGCTCTCCCGACCATCCATTGCCGGATCTCGGCTTGCGTCGGGATGCGCCCACTGCTCACCAACTTCTCGTCGATGACGAGGCCCGGCGTCGACATCAGATCGTACGCCATGATGGCCTTCATATCGGTGACCTTGACGAACTCGGCTTCGATGCCGGCGCTGTTGGCGGTCTCGCGCGCCACGGCCTCGAGCTTCCTGCAGTTGGCGCAGCCGGGCCCAAGGATCTTCACGGTCTTCATCGTCGCTCTCCTTCAGTCCGCAGTTGTCTAAGTGATCACGCCTCCGCCGGGGCCGAGCGGCGCCCCCGCATCCAGACGAGCAGTGCAGCCAGCCCGCCCATGAAGGCGACCAACCCGATGGCGATCCAGATCGCCTTGGCGCCGTCCACCCAGGCGCCGTACAACAGGCCGGCGAGGATACTGAACAGCGCTACCAGGCCGACATAGGCGAAGGCCTTGGGCCGGCCGATCACGGCAGCCACCATCAGGATGCTCTGCAGGCTCAGTTCGGGGTCGGCCATCAGGTAGGCCAGCAGCGGTCCGCGGTGCATGCCAAGGTCGAGGAACATACGCGCGACAGGCACTTCCACCAGCGTCGGGAAATACATGAAGACGCCGAACAGGACCGCCACCGCGTTGGCCGGCAGGTCATTGCGGCCGGCCAGGTTCTGGATCCACTCCGGCTGGATCAGTTGCCGAACTACGCCCACAAGGAAGACGCCAGCCACCAGCAGCAGGAAGATCTGCTTGACGAAGCGCCACGATTCCCAGAGCCACGCCCGCCAAGCGTCGGCGGCGAGCCGGCGCGCCTGCTGCCACACGGCCCACAGGGCCAGGCCCACCGCCAGCGCGCGCCCCGTGAGCGCGACCTCGAGCCCGGCGGGGCCTGGTGTCAGCTTCAGCGCCGCCACCAGCAGCGTCGCCGCCGCAAGGACGAGAGCCACCCACGTCCAGCGGATCGCGCCCTCGACGATATTCTCCAGCCCCTTCCATGCGGCCAGGCCGATCAGTACGAGCAGTCCGATCAGCAACGAGCCCTGCACGCTCACTCCCTCTTCGCCCTTGGCGGCGTCGAAGGGTACCCAGCGGAAAAGCGCGGCCTGCCAGGCCTCGACCCCCGGCAGCGGCAGCGTGACCGACGCGAAGGTCGCCGTCAGCAGCGAGAGTTTGAGCGTGCCGGCGATCAGCACCGCCACCAGCGCCAGCAGCACGCCTTTCGCGGCCGGGCCAATTCTGGCCTGCTCGGCGAATGCGGTGTCGGTGGCCACGTCATGGCTCGCGTCGTCGCGCCTGAACAGCAGCGCCATCAGCATGCCGACGCCGATGCCGAACAGCAGGCACAGGAGCAAGCGCGCGAAGGCGAACTCGGCGCCGAGGATGCTGCCGGTGTAGGCGAGTGCCAGAACGTTGCCGGCGGGCGCGAAGAAGAGGAAGGTAATGGCCGGCCCGAGGCCGGCGCCCTTCCTGTAGATGCCCGCGAACAGCGGCACGATGGTGCAAGAGCAGACCGCCAGCAGCGAGCCAGCCGCCGCCGCGGCCGCGTAAGAGACGCGATAGGGCGCGCTGCGCCCCAGCCAGCGCGTGATGCTGGCTTTGGGGATCAGTGCCGTCATCGCGCCGGCGATGAAGAACGCCGGCAGCAGGCACAGCAACACGTGCGCCGCCAGGTAGGCGGCCAGGTTGCCGGCCCCGGCGTTCGCAAGATGCAGGAGCGTGTTCATTATTCCTGAGGAGCGATCATACTCGGCTTACGGGCCGCGAACTCGACAGGGCCAGGCGCCGCAGCCGATGCGCCGCCTCCCCCACCAACGAACCCATCACCACCAGCGGCGGCCCGCTGATGCAGCGGCCCGTTGATGCAGGCGGTAAGGGTGCTCGCGCGCTTCCAGCCGTAGAACGCGTCAATGGCAACGAAACCCCGTTTGCGCGCGATGCCGATCGCAAAGGCGCGGTCGTAACGCGCCGGTGCGTGCTCGTGCCCGCAGTGCCGCCTCCTTGCACTGCACCTCCTGTCGAACTGTCACGACACCCGAGGGCGAACTTGATTTTCCACGCCATGAACCCCATGGAGCGGATGTCGAACATTCGAGGGCGGCAGATCTGCTCGATGCCGGTTACGAGGGGGCGAGGATGCGAGCGAGACAACTCCTGATTCGGGCATCCGCGGTGCTGCTGTCGCTCGCCGCATGGCCTGCATGCGCGGCCTCAGGTGGCTCGAAGCCCTTGAGCGCGCAGGATCTGGCTCGTGTGCGCAGTCACGAGGCGGCCGTGGTCCTGCTGCAGGTCATCGAGACCATCGACGGCAAGCGCGTCGCCGCGACGCGTTCCGCCGACGCCAACCGCATGCCGCGATTCTTCCTCGCCAGCCTGGATGCCCTGGAT
>JADLGU010000146.1 GCA_020849155.1 Rhodocyclaceae bacterium
AAATGCTGGGCCGACCTACTGAACGCGAAGCTCAAGGACGACGTGCAGGTCGCCGATCCGAACTCCTCGGGCACCTCCTACACCATGCTCGCCACCATGGTGCAGCTGATGGGCGAGGACAAAGGCTTCGACTACCTCAAGCAGCTGCACAAGAACATCAACCAGTACACCAAGTCGGGCGCGGCGCCGGCCAAGGCCGTGAGCCTGGGCGAGAGCGCGACCGGCATCACCTTCCAGCACGACATGGTGACCTTCATCGTCCAGGGCGCGCCGATGAAGGTGGTGGCTCCCTGCGAGGGCACCGGCTACGAGATCGGCTCGATGACCCTGATCAAGGGCGCCAAGAACCTGGACAATGCCAAGAAGTGGTACGACTGGGCCTTGACGCCTGAGGCGCAGGAGCTGGGCGCCGGGGCCAAGGCCTATCAGGTGCCGTCGAACAAGAACGCCAAGACGCCGCCCGAGGCGCCCGACTTCGCCAAGATCAAGTTCATCGACTACGACTTCGCGAAGTACGGCTCGTCGGCCGAGCGCACGCGGCTGCTGGCGAAGTGGGACGCCGAGGTGAAGAACCTGCCGAAGTGACGGCCTAGCGCCGGGGCGGGCCGCGCTGGCCCTCCCCGGCTGTCGCTCCGGAGGGGAATCGGAGCCAAAGGGGGGAATGATGAGAACCGCGATCGCCGTTCGTCTCGGCGCTTGCGCGCTGGCCGCGCTCCTGGGCCTCGCGCCCGCGCCGGCGCGCGCGCAAGGCGACCTGGTCGTCATCTGCGCCAATGTCGAGGACTGGTGCCGGGTGATGGTGACGGAATTCGAGCGGGCCACCGGCATCAAGGTGGCGATGACGCGCAAGAGCTCGGGCGAGACCTATGCCCAGCTCAAGGCCGAGGCGCAGAACCCGAAGACCGACATCTGGTGGGGCGGCACCGGCGACCCGCATCTGCAGGCCGCCGAGGAAGGGCTGACGCAGGAATACGCCTCGCCGGCCATGGCCGAGCTGCATCCCTGGGCCGTCAAGCAATGGGAGCAGTCGAAGCGACGCACGGTGGGCATCTTCGCCGGCGCCATGGGCTTCGGCTTCAACACCAAGCAGGTCGCCGACAAGAAGATCGCCGAGCCGAAATGCTGGGCGGACCTGCTGGACTCCAAGCTGAAGGACGAGGTGCAGGTGGCCGACCCGAATTCCGCCGGCACGGCCTACAATTTCCTGGCCACGATCGTGCAGCTCATGGGCGAGGACAAGGGCTTCGCCTACCTGCAGGCGCTGCACAAGAACGTCAACCAATACACCAAGTCGGGCGCGGCGCCCGCCAAGGCGGTGAGCCTGGGCGAGACCACGATGGGCATCAATTTCCAGCACGACCTGGTGCCGTTCGTGCTGCAGGGCGCGCCGATGAAGGTCGTGTCGCCCTGCGAAGGCACGGGCTACGAGGTCGGCTCGATGTCGATCGTCAAGGGCGCCAAGAACCTGGACAACGCCAGGAAGTGGTACGACTGGGCGCTGTCGAAGGACGCGCAGGAGGTCGGGGCCAGGACCAAGACCTCGTACCAGGTGCCTGCCAACAAGGCCGCCAAGACCCCGCCCGAGGCGCCGGACTTCTCGAAGATCAAGTTCATCGACTACGACTTCGCGAAATACGGCTCGTCCGAGGTGCGCAAGCGGCTGCTGGCGCGCTGGGACGCCGACGTGAAGAACCTAGCGAAGTGACGCCATGGCCCTCACCCTCCCAAGGCCTGACGGCCTCGGGTCCCTCCCTCTCCCACGCTTCGCGCGGGAGAGGGCCCGAAACCCCTCGCCCGCGTCAGCGGGAGAGGGAGGGGCCCGCCGCGACGCGGCGGGAGGGTGAGGGCATCGCCCCGGCCCCGCCATGACCCGTTTCATCCGCCTGTGGCTGGCGATCGGCTGGGCCGGGGTGCTGCTGCTGCCCTGGTACGCGATCGATCCCAGCTTCTGGGACCCGCGCTGGCTGGCGAAGTACCCGGTCGGCGGCGCCGCGCCGCTGCTGCTGCAGGGACGCTGGTTTCTGTGGCCGGCAGCCCTGGCGCTGCTGGCGGCGACGCCGGCCGCGTTCCTGGGGCCCGACGACCGGCGCCGGCCGACGCTGCTGCTGTCGATGGGCATCGCCGGCCTGGCGCTGATGGCGGCGGAAGGGTTCCTGATCGACCATCGCGGCTGGACGGTCGGCGCCCTCGATGCATTGTTCGGCCAAGGCCCGAAGCAGGCGGGCATGGGCTACGGCGCGCTGGCCCTGGCGCTGTCCTTCCTGATGCTGCTCTGCCTCGGCCTGGCAGGGCGCGGCGTGTGCCGGGGCGATGCCTTCACCGTGGGCGGCATCGGCCTGGTGATCGCGCTGGTGGGCGTGTTCGTGTTCTGGCCGATCGCCACCATCCTGCTCAGCGCGGTGCGCGACAACGCCGGCAACCTGGCGCCGGGCGTCTTCTTCGAGAAATTCCTCGACAAGTCGACCTGGGGGCTCGACTGCCTCTACTCGCAGCTCCGCTGCGGCGTGGCCTGGAACACGCTGTTCCTGGCGGTGGTCGTCGGCGCCGGCTCGACGCTGCTGGGCCTGGCCTTCGCGCTGATCGCCACGCGCACCGCGTTCCGCTTCAAGGGCCTGCTCAAGGTGATGAGCGTTTTGCCGATCATCACCCCGCCCTTCGTGATCGGGCTGGCGATCATTCTTCTGTTCGGCCGGTCGGGCGCGATCACCGCGCTGCTCTACGAAGGCTTCGGCATCCCGCGCTCGCGCTGGATCTACGGGCTGCAGGGCGTGGCGCTGGCGCAGTTGCTGGCCTTCACTCCGATCGCCTTCCTGGTGCTGATCGGCGTCGTGCAGGGCATCGCGCCGTCGCTCGAGGAAGCGTCGCAGACGCTGCGCGCGCGGGGCTGGAAGACCTTCAACACCGTGACCCTGCCCTTGATGCGCCCGGGCATCGCCAACGCGTTCCTGCTGGGCTTCGTCGAGAGCATGGCGGATTTCGGCAATCCGCTGGTGCTGGCCGGGAACTACGAGGTGCTGGCGACCAAGATCTTCTTCGCGGTGGTGGGCGCCGCGCACGACCAGGGCCGCGCCGCGGTGCTGGCGATCATCCTGCTCGGCTTCACGCTGGCGGCCTTCTATGCCCAGCACATGTGGCTGGGCAAGAAGTCCTACACCACCGTCACCGGCAAGGGCGACGCCGGGCTGCCGGTGCCCCTGCCCCGGGGCTTGCGCTGGCTGTGCTACGGCGTGGCGATCCCCTGGGCAGTCCTGACCGCCCTGATGTACGTCACCATCGTGCTGGCCAGCTTCATGGTCGCGGTGGGCCGCGACTACACGCTGACCTTCCAGCACTACCTCACCGGCTTCTCGGTGGAATGGGGCCAGTTCGGCCTGCACTTCTCGGGCTCGGCCTGGAACTCGTTCTGGACCACGCTGCAGATCTCGGCCGTCTCGGCGCCGCTCACCGCCGTCATCGGGCTGCTCACCGCCTACCTGCTGGCGCGGCAGAAATTCACCGGCCAGCGCGCCTTCGAGTTCGGAACGATGCTGAGCTTCGCCATCCCTGGCACGGTGATCGGCGTCAGCTACATCCTGGCGTTCAACGTGCCGCCGGTCGAATTGACCGGCACCGGCGTGATCCTGGTGATCTGCTTCATCTTCCGCAACATGCCGGTGGGCGTGCGCGCGGGCATCGCAACGCTCAGCCAGATCGACAAGAGCCTGGACGAGGCCTCGACCACGCTGGGCGCGCGCAGCTTCACCACGGTCAGGCGCGTGGTGCTGCCGCTGCTGCGGCCGGCGATGGTGTCGGCGCTGGTCTACAGCTTCGTGCGCGCGATGACCGCGGTCAGCGCGATCATCTTCCTGGTCAGCGCGCAGTACAACATGGCCACCGCCTACATCGTCGGCCGCGTCGAGGCCGGCGAGTACGGCCTGGCGATCGCCTATTCCACCGTGCTGATTGTGGTGATGCTCGCCGCGATCCTGTTCATCCAATTGCTGGTGGGCGAGCGGCGCCTGGGCCGCCGCCAGCCGCAGGCTGCGCTCGCGATGCAGGCCGGCGGATAGCAAGGGAGACCCGCGTCATGCGCGCATTGCTCATATCCATCGTCGCCGTCCTAGCCCTGACCGCGCCCGCGCAGGCGCAAGGCACCAAGGAGCTCGTGGTCTACTGCTCAGTCCTCAACGAGTGGTGCACGCTGATGGTGCAGGCGTTCGAGAAGAAGACCGGCGTCAAGGTGACGATGACGCAGAAGGGCTCCGGCGAGACCGTCACGCAGCTTCGCGCCGAGGCCGCCAACCCGCGCGCCGACATCTTCTACGGCGGGGTCGGCGACCAGCACATGGAGGCGGCGGAGGCCGGCGTCACCGTGGAATACAAGTCGCCGATGCTGGGCGAGCTGCATCCCTGGGCGCGGCGCCAGGCCGAGCAGTCCGGCTTCAAGTCCGTCGGCATCTACGCCGGCGCGCTCGGCATCATCTGGAACACCGAGGCCCTGGCGAAGAAGAAGCTGGCCGAGCCGAAATGCTGGAGCGACCTGGTGAAGTCCGAGTACAAGGACGAGATCCAGATGTCGAACCCGTCCTCCTCGGGCACCGCCTACGTCGCGCTGGCGACGCTGATCCAGGTGATGGGCGAGGACAAGGCGTTCGACTACCTGAAGAAGCTGCACGCCAACATCAACCAGTACACCCGCTCGGGCCCCGCCCCGGCGCGCAACGCGGCGCGCGGCGAGACCACGATCGGCGTCAACTTCCTGCACGACGGCGTGGCCGAGGCGGCGGGCGGCTTCTCGATCAAGGTCACAGCACCCTGCGAGGGCACCGGCTACGAGATCGGCTCGATGTCGATCGTCAAGGGCGGCAAGAACCCGGACAACGCGCGGCTGTGGTACGACTGGGCGC
>JADLGU010000147.1 GCA_020849155.1 Rhodocyclaceae bacterium
CTGTAAGACAAACCAGGCAGGGAAAGCGAAATGAAACGAGTGGGTATGGTGGGCTGGCGCGGGATGGTGGGCTCCGTGCTGATGCAGCGCATGCTGGAAGAGCGCGATTTCGACCTGGTCGAGCCGGCCTTTTTCACCACCTCTCAGGTGGGCGGCAAGGGTCCGGCGATCGGCCGCGAGCAGCCTCCGCTGCAGGATGCGCGCAGCATCGAGGCTTTGCGGTCGATGGACATCGTCATCACCTGCCAGGGCGGCGACTATACCTCGGAGGTTTTCCCCAAACTGCGTGCGACCGGCTGGAACGGCCACTGGATCGACGCCGCCTCATCGCTGCGCATGAAGGAAGACGCGGTGATCATCCTCGACCCGGTCAACCTGGATGTGATCGGGCAGGCCCTGGCCCGGGACGGCCGCAACTGGATCGGCGGCAACTGCACCGTCAGCCTGATGCTGATGGCGGTGGGCGCGCTCTACCAGCACGACCTGGTCGAGTGGATGAGCGCCATGACCTATCAGGCAGCTTCCGGCGCCGGCGCCCAGAACATGCGCGAGCTGCTGACCCAGATGGGCGAGGTGCACCGCGTCGCCAAGGGGCTGCTCGACGATCCCGGATCGGCGATCCTCGACATCGATCGCGAGGTGGCCGGCATCCTGCGCGAGGAGCGTTTCCCGACCGCCAATTTCGGCGTGCCGCTGGCCGGCTCGCTGATCCCCTGGATCGACAAGGAACTGGAGAGCGGCCAGAGCCGCGAGGAATGGAAAGGGCAGGCCGAGACTAACAAGATCCTCGGCCGCGCAGCCAATCCTGTGCCGGTCGACGGCATCTGCGTGCGGGTGGGTGCCATGCGTTGCCACAGCCAGGCGCTGACCATCAAGCTGAAGCGGGATGTGCCACTGGCGGATATCGAGGCCATGATCGCCTCTGCCAACGACTGGGTGAAGGTGGTGCCCAACCACCGCGAGGACACCATCCGGGCCTTGACGCCTGCGGCGGTCACCGGCACCCTGAACGTCCCGGTGGGCCGGTTGCGCAAGCTCAACATGGGCCCGCAATACCTGGGCGCCTTCACCTGCGGCGACCAGCTGCTGTGGGGCGCAGCCGAACCGCTGCGCCGCATGCTGCGGATTTTGCTGGAGGCTTGAAGTTTCCCGGTGCCGGCCTCGCTCCCCGGACCGTCAATTATTCAAATAAGCGGCCGGGATCTGACCCGGCCGAGTGGCAAAAACCGGTTGATTTCCCGCCAGGTTTGGCCAAAATGTAATAATGAAGTTTAGCTTGCATAGCTAAGCTCATGATGTTATGTTACTTGTTCAGAAACTCTCCGCGAGGGGGACGCGGTGCATAAAAATCGCCTGAAACTATCATTCAAGACCTCTGTGCTGGCTGCGGCATTCGCCGCCCTGCCGATCGTTGCCGACGCCGCCGGCATGGGCCGGATCACGGTGCTCTCGGCACTCGGACAGCCCTTGCGCGCGGAGGTGGAACTGTCGGCTTCCCGCGAGGAGTTATCCTCGCTCTCGGCGCGAATCGCCGGGCACGAAGCCTTCAAGCAGGCCGGCATCGAGTTCGTGCCGGCGCTGGCCGCGATCAAGGTGGTGGTGGACAAGCGTTCCGGCGGACAGCCGGTGATCCGCCTGAGTTCCGACCGGCCGGTGAACGAACCCTTCCTCGACCTGCTGCTCGAGTTGAACTGGAGCGCAGGGCGCTTGGTGCGGGAATACACCTTCCTGCTCGATCCTGCCCCCGATGTGCTGGCGCCGAAGCCCGTTGCGGCTCCGGTCGCGAAGAAAGAGGCAGCTCCCGTGGCCCAACCGGCGCCGGTCGCTCCGACCAAGCAGCCGGAAGTGCGCGCCGCAGCGCCGGTGGACGAGAAACTCCTGGCGAAGAAGGCCGAGGAGATCAAGCCGGCAGGCGATGTCGCCGGCCGCGAAGTGAAGAAGGGCGAGTATCTGCGCAAGATCGCCGAGGAAACCCGCCACGAAGGCGTCAGTCTCGACCAGATGCTGGTGGCGATTTTCCGGAGCAACAAGGACGCCTTCATCAATAACAACATGCACCGCCTGAGGGCGGGCAAGATACTCAACATTCCCGATCGCGAGGCGGTCGCCGCTGTAGAGGGCAAGGACGCCCGCAAGACCATCGCCGCCCATACTTCGGATTTCAACGCCTACCGCCAGAAACTGGCCGCCGCGGCAGCCGGTTCGGAACCTGTCAAGGAAGAGGCCGCCAAGCAAGTGGCTACCGGCAAGATCGGCGCCAAGGTCGAGGACAAGGCGCCGGCTCCGGCCGAGACCAAGGACCAGCTCAAGGTGAGCAAGGCCGAGACGGCCAAGGATGCCCGCGCGGCCCAGGGCAAGATTGCCGCCCTCGAGGAAGACCTGGTTGCCAAGGACAAGGCGCTCAAGGAAGCGCAGTCGCGCCAGGCCGATCTCGAGAAGAGCATCAAGGAACTGAAGCAACTCGTCGAACTGAAGAACCAGAACCTCGCCGAGCTGCAGAAGCAGGCCCAGGCCAAGACGGCACCGTCGCCGGAACCGGCAGCCCCGCCCGTGACACCTGTCAAACCCGTCGAAGCCCCGATAGCCGCAGCGCCTGCTCCGACGCCGGCCGAGAAACCGGCCGAGCCGGCGAAGCCCGCCGAAGCGGTTGTGCCGCCCAAGCCCGTCGAAGCCGAAAAGCCGCCCGTGGCAGACAAGGTGGCCGAGGCGCCGAAGCCCGCCGAAGCACCCAAGCCTGCGCCAAAAAAAGCCCTGCCTCCGCCTCCGCCACCGCCGGAACCCGATTTCTTCGATGAACTGATGGACAATCCTGCCCTGCTCGGCGGCGGCGTCCTGGTGCTCGGCCTGCTCGGTTTTATTGCCTACCGCCAGCGACAGAAAAAGAATATGGATGGCGCCGAGGCCCCGCCGACCACTACCGCCAACCTGACGGCGAATTCGGTCTTCGGTGCGACCGGCGGCCAGAGCGTGGATACCACCGCCAGCTCGATGGCCACCGATTTCAGCCAGGCCTCGATCAGCGCCATCGATGCCGAGGAGGGCGTCGATCCGGTTGCCGAAGCCGACGTCTATATGGCCTATGGCCGCGATGCCCAGGCCGAGGAAATCCTGCTTGATGCCCTCAAGACGGATCCGACCCGCACGGCGATCCATGTCAAGCTGCTCGAGATCTATTCCGGGCGCAAGAACAACAAGCAGTTCGAGACCCTGGCGAGCGATCTGTATGCCCAGACCGGCGGTGTCGGCGCCGACTGGGAAAAGGCCGCCGCAATGGGCATGAAGCTCGATCCGGCCAACCCGCTCTACGGCGGCAGCGCCGCAGCGGAAAAGCAATCCATTCACACCGATACCACCATCATCGTCCCGGCCGGCGACAAGCCGATGCGCGATACCTGGACCATGCCGGGCGAACTGAGCCAGATCGCCGAGGCGGTGGAAAAGGGCGGCGCCGCCACCGTGGTGCTCGAGAAGCCGGTCGAGCCCGCAGCCGAAGCGTCGCCGGCCCCGGCGCTGGATTTCGACCTCGATCTCGGGGCGTCGGCCGCACCGGTTGCCGCTCCCGCTGCGCCGGTCAAGGCCGAAGAGCCGGCGGGTCTCGACTTCGACCTTGGACTGGATTTCAAGAAGCCCGAGGAGGCGCGGCCTGCCGCCTACAATCCCGAGGCGACCATGGTGATGGATGTCACCAAGCCGGCCCCTGCTGCGGCGGACCTGAAGCTGGACATCAAACTCGATGAAG
>JADLGU010000453.1 GCA_020849155.1 Rhodocyclaceae bacterium
CAAATCATGAAACCGTTTAAATAAAATTTCGGCATCCGACTTGGTTTTGCCTTTGAGCACAGTGGTCATCAGGGATGCGGATGATTTGGAAATAGCACAGCCGTTTCCTTCGAAGCTTACGTCTTGGATCACATCACCATCCAACTTGAGATAAAGATGCAAATGGTCACCGCACAACGGATTAAAACCTTCTTTGACAATATCCGCATTTTCCATAACGCGAAAATTTCGGGGGTTCTTATTATGATCAAGAATCACTTCCTGATACAATTCACGCAAATCCGACATCAGCGAAACATCTCCATTGTTTTGTGAATGGCTTTCACCAGCGTATCTATTTCGTCGTGCGTATTATAAAATGCCAGCGAAACGAGAGACGTCGCAGGTACTTTAAAAAACTGCATTACCGGCTGCTTACAATGATGCCCGGTGCGTATGGCTATTCCTTCCTGGTCCAGCATCGTACCTACGTCGTGCGGATGTACGCCGTCCAATATAAACGAAATCACACCGGCTTTATTGTGTGCCGTACCGATAATATGCAAACCCGAAACGGCGCTCAGTTTTTCCGTTGCATAGTCCAGCAATACTTTTTCATACGCTGCGATACGCTCCAAACCGATACCTTGCAAATAATCAACGGTATCACCTAAAGCGATACCGCCTGCGATATGCGGGGTACCGGCTTCAAATTTGTGCGGCACATCGTTGTAGGTTGTTTTTTCAAACGTCACCGAACGAATCATATCGCCTCCGCCTTGATACGGCGGCATGGCGTCCAGCCACTTCTTTTTCCCGTA
Organism: Rhodocyclaceae bacterium; assembly: GCA_020849155.1. Classification (GTDB taxonomy): domain Bacteria; phylum Pseudomonadota; class Gammaproteobacteria; order Burkholderiales; family Rhodocyclaceae; genus Desulfobacillus. The sequence continues at coordinate 801 of JADLGU010000453.1, forward strand.
CAGAATACCCACGCCGGTCGGACCGAACATTTTGTGACCTGAAAATGCATAAAAATCACAATCCAAATCTTTCACATCTACAGGCATGTGTTGCACCGCTTGGGCGCCATCTACGATCACGGGAATATTTTTGGCATGGGCGAGCGTTATCATTTCTTTGACAGGATTGATTGTACCGAGCGAATTGGACACATGCACAATGGCGACGATTTTCGTTTTTTCGGAAAGCATCGTTTGATAGGTGTCCATACGCAGTTCGCCGCGTTCATTCATCGGAATGACACGCAGTTTGGCGCCGGTCTGCTCGCAGAGCATCTGCCAGGGTACGATATTGGCATGATGTTCCATCGCCGAAATGAGCACTTCATCATCACGTTGGATATACGTTCGCCCGTAGGATTGCGCTACCAGATTGACGGCTTCGGTCGTGCCCCGTAAAAATATAATCTCACTATCGGAAGGCGCATGGATTAATTTTTGAATTTTCTTCCGTGCGTTTTCGTATGCGATCGTCGCCTGCGCACTCAAATAATGTACGCCGCGATGAATATTGGAATTTTCACGGCTATAATAACGCGCAATGGCATCAATCACTTGCTTCGGTTTTTGTCCGGTTGCACCGTTATCTAAATAAACCAGCGGCTTTCCGTGAACGTGTTCGCTCAATATGGGAAAATCCCGTCGCATAGCGGCCACCTCCGCATCGGAGAATGGTTTTATTTGTTCCTTACTGTTCATTTATTCAAACTTCATGTTAAGCCGTTCGTGCAACATCGTATCCAGGCGTTTACGCAGTGCCGTATGACGAATGCGCGACACGATATCTTCAGCAAACGCCAAAGTCATGATGCTACGCGCTTCGTCATAGCCGATACCGCGCGAGCGAAGATAAAACATCCCTTTTTCTTCCAGTCTCCCGATCGTCGCGCCGTGCGTACATTTCACATCGTCGGCAAATATCTCAAGCTGCGGTTTGGTATTGATCGTCGCGTCTTTGGATAAGAGCAAATTATTATTCGATTGTTTAGCATCCGTTTTTTGCGCATCGGGATGAATAAATATTTTGCCGTTGAAAACTGCCGTCGCATGGTCATCCATAATGCCTTTGTACAATTCGTGGCTGTTACAGTGCGGCTTGGCATGATGAATGATGGTGCGGTTATCGGTATGCTGACGACCTTTGGGCATGTATAATCCGTTAAGCGTAGATTCGATGCCTTCGCCATCCAAATGCGCGATCGTCAGATTGCGGGACAACGCCGCACCGAACGTAATATTGGTCGTCATAAAATTACTGCTGCGCGCTTACCGCAGGCGTGTCAGGCTGATATGGTATCCTTTGACGGATTCATTTTGAATGCGTGCATGATCCACTACGGCATTTTCGGCTACGATGATTTCAGTCCGTGCATTAGTGAGAAACGG
>JADLGU010000148.1 GCA_020849155.1 Rhodocyclaceae bacterium
CCTCCAGCTGGGCGGTGCGCTCCGCCACCCGCCGCTCCAGGCCGGCGTTGAGGGCCATGATCCGCTCCTCGCTGCGGTGGCGTTCGGTGATGTCCCAGCAGGCGCCGGCCGCCGCCAGGCTGCCGCTGCCCGGATCGCGCCGGGCATGGCCGCGGGCGGCCAGGTGGCGCCGCTCGCCGCCGGGCAGGTCGACGCGGTATTCGATGTCGAAGGCCGCGCCCTCGAAGGCGCAGCGCTCGAAATGCTCGCTGACCCTCGCCCGCTCGGCGGGCGGGACATGGCGCAGCAGCGCCGCCAGGCTGCGCGCCTCGCCGGCCGGCAGGCCGTGCAGCGCCAGCAGCGCCTCGTCGCAGCCGAAGCGGTCGAGCGCCAGGTCGAAGTGCCAGGTGCCGATGTGGCCGGCGGCGAGCGCCTGGTCGAGGCGCTCGGCGAGATGGCGGATCTGCTTCTCCTGCAGCAGCCGCTCGGAGAGGTCGGCGAAGACCCCGACGTAGTGGCTGACGCGGCCGGCGCCGTCGTGCAAGGCGGTGATGGAGAGCAGTTCCGGGTACAGCTCGCCCGACTTGCGGCGGTTCACGATCTCGCCGTGCCAGTGGCCCTCGTGCCGCAAAGTGTCCCACATCGCCCGGTAGAAGGCCTGGCCCTGGGCGCCCGACTGGAGGATGCGCGGGTTCTGGCCGAGGACTTCCGCCTCGGCGTAGCCGGTGACGCGGGTAAAGCCGGCGTTGATGCGGACGATGTTGCCTTCGGCGTCGGTGACGGCGAGCCCCTCGTTCATGCCTTCGATGACGCTGTCGGCCAGGCGCAGCGCGTGGTCGGCGCGGTTGAGGGCGCGGGCGGCGAACCAGGCCACGGCGGCCAGCATCGCCAGGGCGGCGAAGGCCGTCAGGGTCAGGGTGAAATCGTCGGGATACAGGCCGGCGTGCGGGCCGGCGTGGGCCAGCCAGGCGATCGGCGGCAGCAGGCCGCCGGCCAGCAGCATGCGCCGCGCCGCCTGGCCGCCGAGCCCGGGCGCGGCGATGTCGCGCATCAGGCCCTCGTCCGGGCGGGCCAGCAGCGCGCCGGCGGCGAGCAGCACGAAGCCCAGCGCGCTGTGCGGCGCCATCGAGGCGAAGGGCAGCACCGCCCGCAGGGCCGCCGCCTCGATCAGGTAGCCGATCAGGGCGATCAGGCTGAGCGCGCCGGCAGCGAGGGCGCAGGCCTGGCCGGCGCGGCTGCGCCCGGCGCCGAGCAGCGGCAGCGCCGTGCACAGCCCCAGCAGGGCCAGCGCGGTGGCCGGCGCCATGCGGCCCGGGTAGGGCGGTTCGGCATCCGCAAACAGCAGCCGGTCGATGCCGATATCGATGCCCAGGGGGTATTGCAGAAAAGTCAGTCCGGCCAGCACGGCGACCGCGGCGCAGAGCGCCCGCACCGCCCTCGGCCGCGTCCCGCCCGCCAGGGCGGCGAGGGCCAGGCCGAGCAGGACGAAGCCGATGGCGGTGTTGGCCTTCATGCTGGCCGCATCCGCCAGTCCGCGCTTCAGCAGTTCGCTCCCGGCGGCCCAGCCGGTCAGCGCCAGCGCTCCGATGACGGCGGCGCACAGCCCCGCCGCGACGGCCGCCTTCTTGAACGGGTTTACGCGAATTGCCCCTGTCTGCAATGGGTGTATCATCGTTCATCCAGCCCGCATAGTGAAAGTGAAAGGCTCGGCATGCCCACGGTCGATTACGGCGGCCCGGTCGCCGTCACCCGCGACATCTTCTGGGTCGGCTTCCACGACGCCGAAGCCGACATGCACTGCAATCCCTACCTCCTCGTCGACGACAACGAGGCGGTGCTGATCGACTCCGGCTCGATCCCGCAGTTCCCGGTGATCATGCGCAAGATCATCGACGTCATCGCGCCCGGCCAGATCTCGGCGGTGGTCGCCTCGCATCCCGATCCCGACGTCTGCAGCAACATGGCGGTGGTGGAAGACGTGGTCGAGCGGCCCGACCTGCGCATCGCCGCCCATGCCGCCTCGCTGCGGCTGATCCGCTACTACGGGCTGCGCTCGACGCTCTACGCCGTGGACCGGCACGACTGGCGCCTCACCCTGGGCAGCGGCCGGGTGCTGGAGTTCATCCCCACCCCGCACCTGCACTTCGCCGGCTCCATCGCCACCTGGGATGCGGCCAGCGGCACGCTGTTCTCCAGCGATCTGTTCGGCGCCATGGACCACGACTGGCAGCTCTTCGCCAACGCCTCCTATCCGCCGGACATGAACACCTGGCACGAGATGATCATGCCGGCGCGGTCCATGCTCGGCGCCGTGCTGGATCGCTTCGCCGCGCTGCCGATCGCCCGCATCTGCCCGCAGCACGGCTCGGTGATCGAGGGCCAGGCGGCGGTGCAGGACGCCATCGCCCACCTGCGCGAACTGCCCTGCGGGCTGGATCGGCTGTAGCGGACGGCCATGACGGAACGCATCACCGAGGTCAGCCGCGGCTACCAGAACGACATCCGCTCGATCAACCGCGATCTGATGGAGAAGGCCCTGCACATGCGCTGCCTGGCCTACCTGTCGCAGGCCAAGGCCGGCCTGCTGACCCAGACCCTGTTCGAGATGGACCGCTCCAAGAAGGCGCTGCACGGCACCTACTGCCGGCTCTCCGAGGAGCAGGCCGTGATCCGCCGCCAGAAGGCCGAGCTGGAGGCCGCCAACCGCGAGCTGCGCAGCTTCAGCTACGCCGTCTCCCACGACCTGCGGGCGCCGCTGCGCGCCATCAACGGCTTCGCCCATGCCCTGGGCGAGGACAAGGCGGCGCAGCTCGACGACGAGGCGCGCGATTATCTGGCCCGCATCGTCGCCGCCGCCGAGCGGATGGGCGTGCTGATCGACGGCATGCTTGAGCTCGGCCGCCTGTCGCAGAAGGAGATGCAGCGCGACGAGATCGACCTCTCGGCGCTGGCCGAGGCCATCCTGCGCGAGCTCGAGACCGGCGAGCCGGGCCGCGCCGTGCGCTGGACGGTGGCCCCCGGCCTGCGCGCCCGCGCCGACCGCAACCTGGCCTACAGCCTGCTGCAGAACCTGCTCGGCAACGCCTGGAAGTACACCCGCCGGCGCGCCGACGCCGAGATCGCCTTCGGCGCCGCCGACGGCGAAGCCGGGCCGGAATTCTTCGTCCGCGACAACGGCGCCGGCCTCGACCTGACCCTGGCGCCCAGGCTCTTCGTGCCCTTCCAGCGCTACCACGCGGCGCGCGAGTTCGACGGCCTCGGCATCGGACTGGCCACCGTCAAGCGCATCCTCGACCGCCACGGCGGCCGCATCCGGGTCGAGTCGGCGCCCGGCCAGGGCGCCACCTTCCATTTCGCCTTCGGCGAGTGAATCCGGACGATTCCCTCTCCCCGCTCGCGGGGAGAGGGCGAGGGAGAGGGGCAGCAAATAAAAAGGGCCGGCGCTTTCGCGTCGGCCCGTAACCGCCCAAGGAGGGGAGGATGGGCGGAGAGGAGGAAAGTCGTTCAGCAGGCCATGCATCCCTGTGGGTGGCGGGCCCGATACACCCGGGCCGAGGCCAGCGAAAACTGGAACAGGTCGAGCGGCGTCAGCTGCGGGAAGGCCTCGCGCGCGGCGCGGAACACCACCCATTCGACCGGCAGGCCGCGCGGCGAACCTTCGGCGAAGCAATGCTCGACCCGCGTATACGCCTGGTCGAAGACGGCCCGCAGCCGGTAGTTTTTGCGTCTGTCGAAGTCGGCCATGATGCGCTCCTTGCCTTGTTGTTGACAGCTTAACGGCAGCGGCCATGCGAACTGAATCGGGCGACCTCGGTATTTGCTGTAGGAATCCGTCCTACACGGCCGCCGCGGCCCGCGACAGGTGGCCGGCGCCGTCCGGATGGCGCTCGCGATAGACCCGCATCGCCGCCAGCACCAGCTGGTGGGCCTCGATCGGCTCCAGTTCCGGATAGGCCTCGCGCAGGGTGCGCAGGGCGAAGTGGGTCAGCTGCAGGCCGCCCCAGGTGTGCTTCTGGTCGAGGAAAGGCTCGATGCGGGCATAGGCCTCCTCGAACAGCTCGCGCAGCTTCAGGTTCTGGCGCCGCTCGGCAACGACTTCGGACATGGCAACCTCCTTCATTAACTCCCCTCTCCCCTCGCGGGAGAGGGAAAACGGCGCATCTCCCACCCCATCTCTGCTACCTTAACGGCCATCCCCCGAAAAACTTGAGCGCGCCCATGCCCCTCCAGCCCCGCCCCTTCCTCAAAGACCTCTTCGCCGCCGCCGTGCGCGCCGCCGATCCGGCCGCCTGCCTGCCGCGCCACCTGCCGCCGCCGCCGAAGGGGCGCACCGTGGTGGTCGGCGCCGGCAAGGCCGCCGCGGCGATGGCGCGGGCGGTGGAGGATCACTGGGCGGGCGAACTCGAAGGCCTGGTGGTGACGCGCTACGGCCACGGCGTGCCGTGCGAACGCATCGAAGTGGTCGAGGCGGCGCACCCGGTGCCCGACGCCGCCGGGCGCGAGGCCGCCGCGCGGATCCTCGCCGCGCTGCGCGGACTGACTTCCGACGACCTCGTCCTGGCGCTGATCTCCGGCGGCGGCTCGGCCCTGCTGGCCCTGCCCTGGGAGGGCGTCACCCTGGCCGACAAGCAGGCGGTCAACCGCGCCCTGCTGAAAAGCGGCGCCGCCATCGCCGAGATGAACTGCGTCAGGAAGCACCTCTCGGCGGTGAAGGGCGGGCGGCTCGCCGCCGCGGCCTACCCGGCGCGCGTCGTCACCCTGGCGATTTCCGACGTGCCCGGCGACGACCCGGCGGTGATCGCCTCCGGCCCCACCGTCGCCGATCCCACCACCTGCGAAGACGCCCTGGCCATCCTCGACCGCTACCGCATCGAAGCGCCGCACGCCGTGCGCGCCGTGCTCGCCTCGGGCGTCTCGGAGACGCCCAAGCCCGGCGATGTGCGCTTGGCGCACGCCGAATACCGCCTCGTCGCCACCCCGCAGGGCGCCCTCCTGGCCGCCGCCGAAGCCGCGCGCGCGGCGGGCGTGACGCCGCTCATCCTCGGCGACGCCATCGAGGGCGAGGCGCGCGAAGTGGCCAAGGCGATGGCCGGCATGGCGTTCGCCTGCGCGCGACACGGCACGCCGCTGCCGGCGCCCTGCGTGCTGCTCTCCGGCGGCGAGACCACGGTGACGGTGAAAGGGCTCGGCCGCGGCGGGCGCAACGCCGAGTTCCTGCTGGCGCTGGCCGTGGCGCTGGAGGGCGCGGCGGGCATCCACGCCATTGCCGGCGACAGCGACGGCATCGACGGCTCCGAGGACAACGCCGGCGCCGTCCTCGCGCCCGACAGCCTGGCGCGCGCCCGCGCCGCCGGCCTCGAGGCGCGCGCCCGGCTCGACGACAACGACGGCCACGGCTTCTTCGCCGCGCTCGGCGACCTCGTCGTCACCGGCCCGACGCGCACCAACGTCAACGACTTCCGCGCCATCCTGATTGCCTGACTCCCCCTTGGCGGGAGAGGGGGGCGGCGCTGAGAAAGTCCACCCTCTCCCCGGCCCTCTCCCATCGAGGGAGAGGGAGCCTCTCTCCCCTCTCCCCTCGCGGGAGAGGGGCCGGGGGAGAGGGGGCAGCGGCCGTCCACCCTCTCCCATCAAGGGGAGTTAGAAGAGGGTGCGGTGCGGCCTCAATTCGGCGGCGGTTCCGCTTGCCGCGCTTCCTGGTGGGTGTGCATCGCTTCCTGGAAGTGCGCCCAGGAATCCTCGTGCACCTCGAGGCCCTCCGGGGCGTGCAGGCGCTTGAGGCCCTGTTCCAGGTAGGGATCCATCACCACGGCGGACGGCGGCTCGTCCGCATGGTGCGGCGCCACCAGGGCGGCGCCCTCGCGCGCCGGCAGCGGGAAGCGCCAGAACACCCGCTCGACGATGAGATCGGTCGCCTTCTTGACCTCCTCGATCAGCACCACCTCGACGATGTGCGAGTGGCGCAGCCGTTTCAGCGGCTCGGTGTCGGCGATGACGATGAAGTGCTCCGTCCCCGGCTGGGTCAGCACATCGGCGCGCACCGCGCGGACGTGCGCCGCCAGTTCCGCCGGCGCGATGTGTTGGGCGAAGCCGATGCCCTGGATGCCGGGGAAGTGCTGGTCGATCTTCAGGTGGGCGACGAAGTCGCGCCACTCGGCGCGCTCCACCTTGCCCGAGGCGGCGAACAGTGCCGCGCCGGCGTGCAGCACCTGCTCGTAGGCGGTCATGCGGCGGCGGATGGCGTTCTCGATGCTCGCCGCCGCGGCGTCGAGCTCGGTCTTCGCCCGCGCCTCGACCAGCCGCGCGGCGAACTGCCAGCCGATGAGCGTACACGCCAGCGAAAGCAGCAGCACCGCCCAGGCGGCGAGGAGTTTGCGGGAGAGGAGCATCATGCTGCGCCCCCCTTGATGAGGTGTCGGCGGTGTAAAATGATCATCGAATAGGAGGACAAATGCCGACGATCAAGCAACCCTTCCGCATCGCGCCGCTGCAGTAAGGAGTCAGCCATGGAAACCCTGCTGGATGTCGTCAAGGTCGAGGCCACGCCGGATTACCTCTTGCATCTCGAATTCGAGAATGGCGAGAAGCGCATCTTCGACATGTCGCCGTATCTCGATAAGAAACCATTCGGGATTTTGAAAGACGCGCCGCTTTTCTCCCAAGCCCATATCGCGTACGGCACGGTCGTCTGGCCGGGCGAGATCGATATTGCGCCCGAAACACTCTACGATCGGTCCCATCCGGCGTAATCATTTCTTCTCCTGCGTGTTCCCGGAAGAGGCCGGCAGCATCGCCGCCACCCGCTCCAGCAGCTCGGGATAGCGGAAGGGCTTGGCCAGGTAGCCGTCGCAGCCGGCGGCGAGGATCTGCTCCTCGTCGCCCTTCATGGCGTGGGCGGTCAGCGCCAGCACCGGGATCGTCGCGGTGGCCGGGTCGCGCTTGAGCGCGCGCGTGGCGGTGAGCCCGTCCATGCCGGGCAGCTGGATGTCCATCAGGATCAGGTCGGGCCGCTGTTCGCGCGCCAGCGCCAGCCCGGCCTCGGCGTCCTCCGCCGCCAGCACCGCGTGGCCGGCCTTCTACAGCACCACCCGCGCCAGCTTCAGGTTGGCCGGGTTGTCTTCGACGATCAGGAGGGTGGGCATAAGGCTATAATTCCCTGGAACAAACAAGCCGGGAGACGGCCATGCTGCAACTCGATCGCATCACGATGGACCCCCAGGTCATGGGCGGCAAACCCTGCATCCGCGGTCTGCGCGTGACGGCGGGAATGCTGGTCGGCCTGGTTGCGGCCGGGCGGACGGCCGAGGATATCCTGACGGCCTATCCCTATCTCGAACGCGAGGACATCCATCAGGCGCTTCAATACGCGGCGTGGCGCGCGGAAGAGATCGAAGTCGCCTTGCCGACGTGATCCGCATCCTGGTCGACATGAACCTGTCTCCCGGATGGGTCGACAGGTTCGCGGAATCCGGGGTCGAAGCGCAGCACTGGTCGACGCTCGGCGCGGCAGGGGCGCCCGACAGCGAAATCATGGCCTGGGCGAATGACCACGACCATGTCGTGCTGACCCACGATCTCGATTTCAGCGCCATTCTTGCCGCGACCCAGGCGCGCGCGCCGAGCGTCGTCCTCCTGCGCATGCAGGATGTGTTTCCGGAAACCGCTTTCTCCCATGTCCTGAGGGCCATTCGGGCGCTGGAGTCTCCCTTGTCGCGGGGCGCCATCGTCACCGTCGGCGCCGCCGGCACGCGCGTGCGCGTGCTCCCTTTGTCGCGCGACTGATTCGCTGCGGATAAAGCCCGCATCACGCCCCCCGCCGCACGCTCAGCGCCCGCTGCACTTCCGCCCGGAACAGCTCGGCGGAGAAGCCGCTTTTCGCCATCACGGCCTGGACGTGGCCGTTGAGTTCGCGCCGCTCGGCCTCGTCGAGCGTCTTGCCGGTGACGATGACGATCGGCGTGAGCGCGGTGCGCGAGTCGGTGCGCAGCACCGTCACCACCTCGAAGCCGGAGAGGTCGGGCATCATCAGGTCGAGGATGACGAGGTCGGGCGGCGCGGCCAGCGCCTTGGCCACGCCCTCGCGTCCGCCCAGCGCGCGCTCGACGCGGTGGCCCTCGGCTTCCAGCAGCCGCGCGGCGTGTTCGACGGCGACCGGCTCGTCGTCGATCACCAGCACCCTCGCCGGGCCGCGCGCCGCCTCGCCGAAGCCCAGGCCGATCAGGGTGCGCGTCAGGTCGTCCTTCAGGAAGGGCTTCTGCAGCACTGCGGAAGCGCCCAGGGCGAAGCCCTTCTCCTCCTCGGCGACGATGGAGATCACCACCACCGGGATATGGGCGTAGGCGGCGGAGCGCTTGAGCCAGTTGAGGAAGGCCCAGCCGTCCTCGCCCGGCATGACGATGTCGAGGGTGATGAGGTCGAAGTCCTCGGCCTCCAGCTTCTCGCGCGCTTCCCGTGCGCTGGCGGCGCGCACCACCGTGAAGCCGTCCTGCTCCAGCGCCAGGCGCAGGAGCTCGAAGGCGCGCGCCTCGTCCTCCACCACCAGCACGCGGCCGCCGGCCGGGCGCGGCGCCAGGCCCTGGGCGCGCCGCCGGGTGGTGAGGCACTCCAGTACCGGCCGGTAGGGCAGCCAGACGCGGAAGGTGGAGCCCTGGCCGACTTCGCTTTCGACGCCCACCGCGCCGCCGTGCAGCTCGGCCAGGCCCCGCACCAGGACCAGGCCGAGGCCGGTGCCCTCGTACTTGCGCGACAGCGTGGAGTCGATCTGCGTGAAGGCGGCGAACAGCCGCGCCTGGTCGGCCGGGGCGATGCCGATGCCGGAGTCGGCCACCGCGATCTCGAGGAATTCGACCGTGCCGGCCGGCGGCCGCGCCGCGGCCGGCGCCGCCTGCGCCGGCACGCGCCGCGCCGAGAGCGCGACGCGGCCGCCGTCGGGCGTGAATTTGACGGCGTTGGAGAGCAGGTTGTAGACGATCTGCTTGACCTTGCGCGGGTCGGCGCACAGCTCGCCGGCGTCGTCCGCCGTCTCCAGCGTCAACGTCAGGCGGTGCGCGACGGCCTTTTCGCGCACGACGGACAGCGCCGTCTTGAGCAGCGAATCCACTGGCAGGCATTCCAGCTCGAGCGTCATCCTGCCGGCCTCACCTTGGAGAGGTCGAGGATGTCGTTGATCAGCGCCAGGAGATGCGTGCCGCTGTTGAGGATGTCCTGCAGGTATTCGCGCTGCTGCCCGGTGACCTCGCCGGCCAGGCCGTCGCGCAGCACCTCCGAGAAACCGATGATGGCGTTCAGCGGCGTCCGCAGCTCGTGGGACATGCTGGCGAGGAACTCGCTCTTCATGCGGTTGGCCCGCGCCAGCTGCTCGTTGAGCCCGATCAGCGCGGCCTCGCTGTCGGCCAGCGCCCGGCGCGCCGCCTCGTTGGCGCGCAGCTGGCGGCGGATGACGACGTAGGTGGCGGCGAGCAGGAGGGCCAGGGCCAGCGCGGCGAGCAGGGCGTTGGCCAGCCGGGTTGCCCGTTCGACGCGGGCGGCGTCGGCCTGCAGCGCCGCCACCTGCCCGCGCTGCACCGAATGCAGCGCCACTCCGCCCGCCAGCGCCGCGGCGAGCAGGAGGAAGGAGGGCAGCAGGATGCGGGTGGAAAGGCGCATCACCGCACCCCCGGCAGCACCGTCACCGCCTTTGGCCGCACGACGGCGAGGTATTCGCCGGCCAGCGCGCGCTGGAAATCCGGCAGCGGCCTGGCCTGGCCGTTGTTGCTGCGCAGCCAGTGGCCCTGCTGGATGAACTGGGTGAGCAGCAGGTTGTCCAGCCGCAGCTCGGTGCGGATGGCCTTCCAGCCCTCGCGCACCGCGCTTTCCGGGAACTTGCCGGCCAGGCGCGCGGCGACGAGGCGGATGCTTTCCTCCTCGTGGTCGCGGACGAAGTCCTCGGCGCGGGCGAGGGCGCGCAACGCCCCCATCACCGCCTCGCGCTTTTCCGCGACGCGCTCGCGCCGACCGACCAGCAGCGAGGACTCCTGGTAGAGGTCGCTCCGGAACAGCGCGGCCTTCTCTTCGCCGAGGGCGTCGCGCAGTCTGTAGATGTGCGGGTTCGGCGTGGCCAGGGCGTCGATCGCGCCGCCGACCAGCGCCTGCTCGTAGGCGGCCGGCTTGCCGCCCTCGCAGCCGGCGAGCAGCAGGAGCAGCCCCGCCAGCGCTAGCAGCGCCGTCGCCCAAATCGAAAATGCGCGCAGTCTTTCCATGGCGCCAGACTGCGCCGTACTGCGCAGACTGACTATCGGACGAAGGCCGTTTTTGCTGTCGCGGTCGGTACTACAGCTTCACTCCCCTCTCCCCTCGTGGGAGAGGGGCTGGGGGAGAGGGGGAACGGCGGCAGAGAAAGTCCACCCTCTCCCCGGCCCTCCCCCACCAGGGGGGAGGGAGAAAACCGAGGGGCAGGGGGAGAGGGGGCTGCAGAAGACCGTGCGGGGGATCAGAACCCCAGCGCCGCCGAGGCCTTGTCTTTCCGGTTGCCGGCCTGCTCGTGTGCGCGCCAACCGGCGTGCCAGCTTCGCCAGGCGTTCTCGATGCCCATGGCCTTCGCCAGCCGGGCCAGGCGCGGCTGGCTCATGCCCCGCAGTTGAATGTCGAGCGGAGGCAGGGGGAGCCGGCTGCGCACCGAGGCGCCGAGGTAGATCCAGTCGAGCAGCGCCCGTTCGGGCGTTGCACGGGGATAACCGTAGCGCAGATCCTGCACGTCTTCCGGTCGCGCCGCGCCGGCCCCGAAGAGCCGGTCGGGCATGGCGTAGAACCTGAACGGCACGGCGGCGGTGTCGCGCTCGCCCACTTTGGGCGGCGCCATGCCGGGCACCAGCGGCACCACGCAGGTGACGGTGTCGCCGTAATTGTTCAGGGCGCCCGAGCGCTCCAGCACCCAGGCCAGACTGACCACGGCGCCGCGCCGAAGATACTGGGCAGCCTCGGCCGGATGCACCGCCGGCCCGGCCAGGCGGTTGAGGTAGACGCCGCGCGCGACGTGCTGCAGCGCGCCGGTTTCCGTCAGGGCGCGCACCCAGCGGGTCAGCGTCGCCGGGGACGGCAGCGTGTCCGTGCTCACGCGGACATGGGCTTCGAGGTCCTGCGTCGTCACCACATGCGGCGCGCCGAAGGACAGCAGGGCCTTTTCCAGCGCCTGTTTGCCGGGGTTCTTCATAGGGCCTGCCGCAGCCACGCATCGACCGTTTCGGCGACGCGCAGGCACAGATCTTCCCAGGCGGCGGCATCCAGGTCGCGCCGCACCGATGCCGGCAGGTAGGGCAGCAGTTCCTCGTTGGCCCGTTCCCAGCCGATGGCGCCGGTCCTGTCGAGGGTTCTTCCGCTTTGCGCCTTCAGCCATGCCGGATCGGCGCGGCCGAGCAGGGGCAGGGGATTCGCGCCCTGGGCGATGAGGTCGCCCAGGTCGAAGATGTCGCGCGGCACGCTGCGGTGGTCGGACAGCAGGGCGGCGACCTTGCTGGCGGCCATGGCGTGGGCATTGAAGCTGCTGACGCCGAACTGCGTCATGCGGTAGGCCATCGGTGGCGCGACAGCCAGGCGCACCCGGTATTCGGCGGGCGGCAGGCCGCGGCCGGAAATCTCCACTTCGTAGTGAACCGGCTCCCCGGTTTCCTGCAGGGTGGCGGCGAGGGAGGCGCGCAGGGTGGTGCGCGTGTCCTTCGTGATCGCGGCGCGCGGCGCCTGGAGCGTGGCGGCCAAGGCCGCCGCCTGCAGGGCCCTGGGCAGCGCCCGGCGCAGGCTGTCGTTGGACAGGGATGGATCGCGCTCGAAGTCGATGCCCTTGGTCAGGCGCAGGCTGCCGAACAGCGCGCGCATGGCCATCCCGCCCTTGAGGTAAAGGCGGGCGCCGTAGTGGACGGAGAGGGCGCGCAGCAAGCCGATCTGGCAGCGGTCGATGGCGCACAGTCTGGCGGAAAAGCCCTCGGCAGCGGGGGCGTACATATCCTGTAACAATCGTTAAATGATCGTTATGGAATATATTTAAAGCGGCGGGGCAAGTCAATGGGGGAGGGGGAACAACCCCCACCGCTCATGATAGCCGTTCCAAAACCTTGCAAATCGGTGATACCGTTACTAAAATGTGACGCATGTACCGCCAACGACTCCTCTCCGACCGCCTTGTCCGCCTGGCCGCCGCCTTTCCGGTGGTGGTCGTCAGCGGGGCGCGCCAGGTCGGCAAGACCACCTTGCTGCGGAATGTCTTTCCGCGGCATGACTACGTGGTGTTCGACGCCAGCCTGGACCAGGAGAATGCGCGCCGGGAGCCCGAGCTTTTCCTGAGGAACCACCCGTCGCCGGTGATCCTCGACGAGATCCAGTACGCGCCGGAAGTCGTCTCCGCCATCAAGCGGCGGGTGGACGGCAGCGGCGGCGCGCCGGGGCAGTTCCTGCTCACCGGCTCGCAGCAGTGGCAGGTGCTGCGCGCGCTGGCCGAGAGCCTGGCGGGCCGGGTCGCCTTCCTCGACCTGCAGGGTTTTTCGCTGGCGGAATTGGGCGAGGCGCGCGGCGGCTGGCTGGCGGCCTGGCTGCGGAGCGGCGATGGCGGCGCGGATTTCCTCGCCGCGTGCCGCAAGGCAAGGCGCTACGAGGGCGGCCTGCAGGAGTGGCTGTGGCGCGGCTTCCTGCCGCGCGCCACGGAGATCGAGCGGGACCTGGTGGCGGATTTCTGGCGCGGCTATCACCGCACCTACGTGGAACGCGATGCGCGCCTGGCGGGCGACGTCCATGACTGGCAGGAGTTCGGCCGCTTCGTGCAGCTGATGAGCGCCCTCACCGCGCAGGAAATCAATTTCAGCCAGCTCGGCCGCGAGATCGGCATGACGCCGCAGACGGCCCGGCGCTGGCTGAAGGCGATGGAGGCGACCTTCCAGTGGTTCGAGCTGCCGGCGTTCTCCGGCAATCCGACCAAGCGGGTTTCCGCCCGCCCGAAAGGCCACCTGGCGGACACCGGACTGGCCTGCCATCACGCCGGCATCTCCAGCCCGCGGACGCTGGGCGGACATCCGCTGTTCGGCGCGCTGTTCGAGACGGCCATGGTCTGCGAGGTGATGAAGCAGGCCGCCACCCTGCCGGCGCAGCCGGCGTTCCACCACTGGCGCGCGGCCGGGGGCGGCGAGGTGGACCTGCTGCTGGAACGGGACGGCGTGCTGTATCCCTTCGAGATCAAGCTGACCGCCAATCCGGGCGTCCGGCTGGCCTCCGGCCTGCGCGCCTTCCGCGCCGCCCATCCGCGGCGCAAGGTGGCCCCGGGCGCGTTGATCTGCGCCGTCGCCGAGCCGCGCTGGATCGCCGACGATGTGATGGCCATCCCATGGAACCTGCTGGGGGCGGGGGGGAGAGAGGAAGCGGCGGTGAAAGTCCCCCCTCTCCCCGGCCCTCTCCCACGAGGGGAGAGGGAGCAAACCTGACTCCCCTCTCCCCTCGTGGGAGAGGGGTCGGGGGAGAGGGGGCAAGCGGGATTAAACCAGCCGCCGCTCCGCCGCGTAGCGCATCAGCTCGGCGTTGTTGGCGGCGCCGAGCTTTTCCAGCACGCGGCTGCGGTAGGTGCTGACGGTGTTCACCGAGAGGTGCAGCCGCTCGGCGATCTCGCCCACCGTGCTGCCGGCGGCGCCGGACTTGAGCAGGCGCACCGCCAGCATGTTCTCGGGGTGGATGCTGAGGATCAGCACCGGCAGCTTCGGCCAGCGCGCCTTCGCCTCGTGCAGCACTTCCAGCCCGCTGCGGCCGGGCAGGTCGATGTCGAGCACCATCACGTCCCAGCCGCCTTCGCGCAGCCGCGCCATGGCCTCGTCGGCATCGCCGGCCTCGCCGACGCGCGTCGCCGCGCCGCGCGTCTCCAGCAGCAGGCGCAGGCCGTGGCGCACGATGGGGTGGTCGTCGACGATCAGGATGTTCATTTGGGCTGCGTCAGCGGCAGGGCCAGCGTGACGCGGGTGCCGCGCCCCGGCTCGCTGTGCAGGCTGACCAGGCCGCCGAACTCGGCGGCGCGCTCGCGCATGCCGAGCAGGCCGAGCGATTCGGCGGCTTCCGGCGAGGAGGGATCGAAGCCGCGGCCGTCGTCGTCGACCTCGATCAGCAGGTTGCCCATGGCGATGGCGACGCCGACGTCGACCTGCGTGGCGCCGGCGTGGCGGGCGATGTTGGTGAGCACTTCCTGGAAGATGCGGAACAGGGCGGTGGCGCGCGCCGGCTCGACCTCGGGCTCCCTCTCGGGCAGGGCCAGCTCGCAGCGGATGCCGCTGCGCCGCTCGAACTCGCGCGTCTGCCACTCGATGGCCGCCAGCAGGCCGAGGCTGTCGAGCACGCCGGGACGCAGCTCGTAGGCGATGCGGCGCACGCTGTCGATGGTCTTCGCGATGAGCCCGTCCATGACGGCGAGGCGCGCCGTGGCGGCGGCGTCGGCGGCGAGGCCGTCGCCCAGCAGGGCCAGTTCCAGCCGCAGCGCGGTGAGCGCCTGGCCGAGCTCGTCGTGCACCTCGCGGGCGATGCGCCGGCGCTCTTCCTCGATGGCGGTCTCCATGCGCCGGCGCAGGGCCTGCAGCTGTGCCAGGTAGTGGGCCGTCTCGGCCTCGAGGCGCTTGCGCTCCTCGATGTCGAGCATCACCCCCTGGATCGCCACCGGGCGGCCTTCGGCATCGCGCAGCACGGCGGCGCGGTCCTTGACCCAGCGCGGCCGGCCGGCGGCATCGAGCAGGCGGTATTCGCAGGTGATCGGCCCGCCGGCGGCGATGCCGCGCTCGAACTCGGCCAGCACGCGGTCGCGGTCGTCGGGGTGCAGCCGTTTCACCCAGAACTCCGGGTCGGCCAGCCAGGCCTCGGGGGTGAAGCCGAACTCGGCGATCTGCGGGCTGACATAGGACGCCGGCAGGCTGGCGTCGAGCGCGGCGACATAGGTCACCGCCGGCAGCTGCTCGACCAGGCTGCGGTAGCGGGCTTCGCTGTCGGGGAAGGCGGGCGCGGTCATGGCTGCACCGATCATAGCCATGGCGTCGAGAGGATGTAAACCCGCATTGCCTTGCGCGGGCGGGGGAATTAGCATGGGCGAGAGCACCCCTCCTTGGTTTTCCCCCTCTCCCTCGATGGGAGAGGGCCGGGGAGAGGGTGAACGGCCGCAACCCCCCTCTCCCCCGGCCCCTCCCCCACGAGGGGGAGGGGAGAAAAGCATGGAGAACCGATGGGCTCGCCCGACGAACACCGCCATTTGACCGAAGCCGAGATCGCGCAGCTCGTCGCCGGCCTGCGCCGTATCCTGGCGACCGACTCTTTGCTGGTCGCCGAGGAGGACCGCGTGCCCTACGAGTGCGACGGCCTCACCGCCTACCGCCAGCTGCCGCTGCTGGTGGCGCTGCCGAGCAGCGAGGAACAGGTCGTCGCCGTGCTCAAGCTGTGCCACGCACTGCGCGTGCCGCTGGTGGCGCGCGGCGCCGGCACCGGCTTGTCCGGCGGGGCGACGCCGGTGGCGCACGGCGTGGTGCTGTCGCTGGCGAAGTTCATGCGCATCCTCGACATCGATCCGGCGGCGCGAACGGCGCGCGTGCAGCCGGGCGTGCGCAACCTCGCCATCTCCGAGGCGGCGGCGCCGCACGGCCTCTACTACGCGCCCGACCCCTCCAGCCAGATCGCCTGCACCATCGGCGGCAACGTCGCCGAGAACGCCGGCGGCGTGCACTGCCTGAAGTACGGCCTCACCGTGCACAACGTGCTCGCCGTGCGCCTGGCGCTGATCGACGGCACGGTGGTGGAGATCGGCTCGGGCGCGCTCGATGCGCCCGGCTACGACCTGCTGGCGCTGACGATCGGTTCCGAGGGCATGCTCGGCGTCGTGCTGGAAGCGACGGTGAGGCTGACCCCGAAGCCGCTGCTGGCGCAGGTGGTGATGGCCTCCTTCGACGACGTGGTGAAGGCCGGCAACGCGGTGGCCGACATCATCGCCGCCGGCATCATCCCGGCCGGTCTGGAGATGATGGACAAGCCGGCCACCGCCGCCGTCGAGGACTACGTGCACGCCGGCTACGACCTCTCCGCCGAGGCCATCCTGCTGGCGGAATCCGACGGCACGCCGGAGGAGGTGGCCGAGGAGATCGCCGCCATGTGCGCCGTGCTGGAAAAGAGCGGCGCCACCGACATTCGCGTCTCGCAGAACGAGGCCGAGCGGCTGAAGTTCTGGGCCGGGCGCAAGGCCGCCTTTCCGGCGGTGGGGCGCATCACGCCGGACTATCTCTGCATGGACGGCACCATCCCGAGGAAGCACCTGGCGCGCGTGCTGACGCGCATCGCCGAGCTGGCGGACGAATACAGGCTGCGCTGCGCCAACGTCTTCCACGCCGGCGACGGCAACCTTCACCCGCTGATCATGTTCGACGCCAACGTCGAAGGGGAAGTGGCGCGCGCCACCGGCTTCGGCGGGAAAATTCTCGAGCTGTCGGTGGAAGTCGGCGGCACCATCACCGGCGAGCACGGCGTCGGCATCGAGAAGGTGGCGCAGATGTGCGCCCAGTTTTCGCCGGAGGAGCTGGCCGCCTTCCGCGGCGTCAAGGCGGCCTTCGACGAGCACGGCCTGCTCAACCCCGGCAAGGTGGTGCCGACGCCGCGGCGCTGTTCCGAGTACCGGCTGACCGGAAGCGCGAAATGAGCGACCTGACCGAACCATTCCGCGAGCGCGTGCTCGCCGCGGCGGCGGACAGGACGCCGCTGTGCATCCGCGGCGGCGGCACCAAGGATTTCTACGGCAATGCGCCGGTCGGCGAGCCGCTCGACACGCGCGGCCACGCCGGCATCGTCGCCTACGAGCCGACCGAGCTGGTGGTGACGGTGCGCGCCGGCACGCCGCTGGCCGAGCTGGAAGCCGCACTCGGAGAGCACGGCCAGTGCCTGGCCTTTGAGCCCCCGCGCTTTGCGGGCCCGGGCATTGACGGCGCCGGCACCGTGGGCGGCATGGTGGCCGCCGGGCTGGCCGGGCCGTCGCGTGCCAGCGCC
>JADLGU010000149.1 GCA_020849155.1 Rhodocyclaceae bacterium
ACGGTGAGCGCGCCGTAGATCACCAGCAGCAGCGACACGCCGACGACGATCAGCCGCTGCTTCAGGCTGGCGTGGATGATGGCGTCGAACATCGCCCGCTACCTCACCTGGGCCAGCAGGCCGGCGCCTTCGGTGACGATGCGTTCGCCGTTGCCGATTCCGGAAACCGCCGCCGCGCGGGCGGCGTCGAGCGGCGCCACACTCACCTTGCGCAGAATGAAGCGCTCGGCGCCGTCACGCACCCACACCGCCGTCTCGCCGGCACTGACTTTCACCAGCGCCGCCTGCGGCAGCGCCGCGCCCTTGACGGTGCGGGAAGTCTGGGCGATCACCTTGAGCGGCTGGCCGACGGCCACGGGTGCGTTCGCCGACTTGACGCGGAACAGCAGCGGCAGCGCCTGCTCGCGCAGCTGCCGGCCGCCGCCGACGAACTGCAACTCCAGCGCGCCGTTGCCGGGCAGCGGCGCGGAGGCACGGGCGATGCCCTCCACCAGCGCCGGGTCGTAGGCCAACGCCTCCACCGCCAGGCGCGCCGGGTCGATCACCTCGAAGAGAATCTCCTTGGCCTCCACCACCTGGCCGGCCACCACGTTGGCGGCGCCGATCACGCCGGACACCGGCGCGACGAGCGGCTCCGGCGCGCCGATGCTGGCGCCGACGGCGGCGCGGCGCTTCTTCAGCGCCTCGGCCTCGAAGCGCGCCGTCTCGATGGCCGCTTTCGACACGACGCCCTCCAGCTCCACATAGCGAACGAGCTTGCGCTCGGCGATGGCGAGCTGCGCATCGATCTCGGCGAACTGCGCCTGCTGGTTGCCGCGCTCGATGCTGCTGGCGACGGGGCGCAGATACGCCAGCACCTGGCCCTTGGCGACCTTCTGTCCAAGCGTCGGCAGCCCCTTCGGGCCGGCCTCGATGCGGCCGGACTGGGTCGCCTGGATGCGCCCGCCGGCGTTCGGGTCGGCGACGACCTTGCCGTTGAACTCGACGGTCGCCGCCAGGTTCCCGACCTCGGCCACCACATGGCGCAGGCCGAGCTGGCGCTGCACCGCCTTGGGCACGAACAGGCTGCCGTCGGGAAGCCGTTGCGCCGCCGTCGCTTCGGCGGGCAGCACCCCGGCCGCAGCGGGTCTGACGGCGGTAGCGGGTTTCTTGTCCTGGCTGTGATCCTCGTCGCCATGGGCGATGGCCCGCCCTGCGGCTAGCCCCAATAGCGCGGCCGTGACAACGGCCGCAAGATTCATTCGCGACATCGATACCATCCCCTAGGGTTTGGGTTTGCGGGTCATCTTGCGCCGGCGCACGACGACGAGGCCGGCGCCGACCAGCAGCAGCGCGCCTGAAGCGCCCCACACCGTCCATTCGCCCCAGCCGTGGGCATGCTCGACACCGGCTGCCGGCGGGGCAAGGTCGAGCGCGGCAGTGAGCAGGTCGGCGGCATCGCCCGCCTGCACGGAAATCGTCAGCGGGTGCTTGCCGGGTTGGGCGAAGGCCTGACCCGGCACCGCATACACGCCCGGCGCGATCTGGACCGCAATGGCCTTG
The DNA here is from genome assembly GCA_020849155.1 of Rhodocyclaceae bacterium. Classification (GTDB taxonomy): domain Bacteria; phylum Pseudomonadota; class Gammaproteobacteria; order Burkholderiales; family Rhodocyclaceae; genus Desulfobacillus. The sequence goes on from JADLGU010000149.1 coordinate 1,543, forward strand.
AAGGCTCCGCTCTCGACCTCCACCTCGGCGTCGGGCACCGGCGCATTGTCGGCAAAGCGGTCGAGATAGAGGGTCAGCTTCCCCGCCGCCAGCACGGCGACCAGTTCGAATTCGTCGGACTGGGTGGAGGTGCGAGGCGCAACATCGGCAATCACCTCCGGCGGCACCGCCCCGCCATGGGTATGGCCATCGCTGCTGTCACCGCCGGCATAGGCCAGGGCAGGGACGAGGAAGGCCGTCGAAACGATGATCGTGCGAATCAGCTTCACGGCAGAACCCCCAGGACTTGTTTGAGACGGGATTGGGCCGCGGCACGCGCGACCTGCTGACGGTTGAGGAAGGCTTCGGCCTCAAAGGCGCCGGCGCGGACGCGCAGCAGCGTTGTCAGGTCGGCCTCGCCCAGTGCAAACGATTTCTCGGTCAGGCCCAGATTATCGGCGGCCAGTTCGCGGCGTTCCCGTGCCATGGCCAGCTGGCGCTCGGCCGCGGCGAGGTCGAGGCGAGCTCTGTCGACATCGAGTTGCAGCCGGTGCCGGGCCAGCGCCAGCTCGGCGTCGGCCTGGGAGGTCTCGGCCCGGGCGGCGGCGCTTTCCTGGCGCACGCGCGGACCGGAGGAAAAGGGAATCGTCAATTTCACGCCAACCAGGTTGGCGTAAGGCTCGGAGAAATCCCCCCGCTCGCGCACCACGCGCACAGCGAACTCGGGTGCGTCGCGGCGGGTTTCCTCGGCCACGCGCTGCTTGCTGCGTGCCGTCCGGGCCGCGGCGGCAGCCGCTGCCAGCAGGGGGTGATCCTCGGAAGGCTCCCATGCAGGAACCGCCCGCTCCTCTGCCAGCACGGCGGGCGCCAATGTACCGGTGAGGTTGTGCCAGGCCTGTTCGGCAGCAAGCAGGGCGGCCTTCGCCTCGATGGCTTCCGCTGCCGCGGCCAGGCGTTCGCTTTGCGCTAAATTGGCATCGATGCGGGCCAGATCGCCGGCTTGGTAGCGGCGCTGCAAATCGTCATCCAGCGCGCGGGCGGTCTCCGCGCGGCGCGCCGATAGATCGCGCACATTGCGGGCAGCGGCTATGGACCACCAGGCTTCGCGCACTTCGCCCGCCAGTTGCAGGCGCAGGGCTTTGCTTCGTGCGGCGACTTCCGCCATGGCGCTCTCCGCCTCCGCCTCGCGCGCCGCCTTCTGCCCGGGCAGCCAGAGCGGCACGGCCATCTCGGCCTCCCACTCCTGCTTGCCGCGGTTGCGGTTGAGCCGGTCGTTCAGGCTCGACAGCGACAGTGCGGGCGGGGCGGGCGTGAAGCCGGCCGCCAGTTCGGCGCGCGCACGCGCCTCGTCCTCGCGCGCGGTCAGCGCGGCCGCCTGAGGATGGCGCACCCAGGCCTGCTCCAGCGCATCGGCGAGCGTCTGGGCATGGACGGAACCGGCCGTTGCCAGCGCGGCAAGCAGCATGGCGATATTTCTCATCGGAGCCTGTCCTCCCTTGCACATGGCCGCTATCATGCTTTCGGGCGTTCGACGGGGAGCTGACAGGGGGATTACAAATTTGTAATCTTCGGAAAAGCCGGATCCCGCGCGGCACAATGCCTGCACGCGACCGCCGGGCAGACCATGAAAATCCTGATTGTCGAAGACGAGCCCAAGACAGGCGATTACCTGAAGCAGGGGCTGACGGAAGCCGGCTTCGTTGCGGACCTCGCCCGCAACGGCCCGGACGGCCTACATCTGGGGCTGTCCGAGGACTACGATCTCGTCGTGCTCGACATCATGCTGCCGGGCCTCGACGGCTGGCAGGTGCTGCGTGAGCTGCGCCAGGCAGGGCGCCATGCGCCCGTGCTCTTCCTCACCGCGCGCGACCAGGTCGAGGACCGCGTCAAGGGGCTCGAGTTGGGCGCCGACGACTATCTGGTCAAGCCCTTCGCCTTCTCCGAACTGCTGGCGCGCTGCCGCAGCCTGCTGCGGCGGGGCAAGGCGAAGGAGCCGGAGACGCTGAAGGCGGCCGACCTGGAGCTGGACCTCATGCGGCGGCGGGTGACGCGGGCCGGGCGGCGCATCGACCTCACCGCCAAGGAGTTCGCCCTCCTCGAATTGCTGCTGCGCCGACAGGGCGAAGTGCTGCCGCGCTCGCTCATCGCCTCCCAGGTGTGGGACATGAATTTCGACAGCGACACCAACGTCATCGAAGTCGCCATGCGGCGGCTGCGGGCAAAAATCGACGATGACTTCGAGCCCAAGCTGATCCGCACCGTCCGCGGCATGGGTTACGTCTTCGAAAACCCCGAGACGACATGAAGCGCTCCCGGTCAATCACCTTCCGGCTCACGCTGTTCTTCTCCACGGCCTCTACCGTCGTCCTCATAGTGATCGGCTACTGGATCGGCGCGGCGGTGGAGGCGCACTTCGAAGAGCAGGATCTGCATGAATTCGAGGGCAAGCTGGCGCTGGTCCGCCACACCCTGTCCAGGGCGCATTCGGCGGAAGACCTGGATGCCGCGGCCCGGCGGCTCGATGACGCCCTCGTCGGGCACCACGGCCTGTCGATTGCGGTCGTCAGGCCGGATCGGAGCCCGCTGTTCGCCTCGCCGGATGCGGCGCTCCTTGCTCCGCTGCTGGAAAAACAGACCGGCTTCGATGCATCCGGATCGTCGAAGCCCATGGTGTGGTCGCAGGACGGGCAGGTCTACCGAGGTGTTGTCGCCACGGCAGCGGATATCCCCGGGGCTCCCCACTTCACGGTTGCCCTCGCCCTGAACATCGGTCATCACCTTGAATTTCTGGCGGCATTCCGCAAGAGCCTCTGGCTGGCCATCGCCATCGGTACCCTGCTGACGGCACTGCTCGGCTGGATCGCCGCGCGCAGGGGGCTGGCGCCGGTGCGCGATATGGCGAGGGTGGCCCGCGGAACTTCGGCCAGCCACCTGAAGAACCGGCTGCCGCTGGATATATTGCCGGCTGAACTGATCGAGCTGGCGGTCGCCTTCAACGAGATGTTCGCCCGCCTGGAGGATTCCTTTCGGCGCCTGTCGGACTTCTCCTCGGACCTGGCCCACGAACTGCGCACTCCCATCAGCAACCTGATGACCCAGACGCAGGTGGCCCTCACAAAGGCCAGATCGGCAGACGAGTATCGCGAAGTGCTCTATTCGAACCTGGAGGAATACGACCGGCTCGCCCGCATGATCGGCGACATGTTGTTCCTGGCCAAGGCGGATAACGGGCTGATCGTGCCGCACAGCGAACCCATCGATCTGGCGGAGGAGGTACGGCAGCTTTTCGAGTTTTACGAGGCGCTGTCGGAAGAACAGGGGGTTCGCCTGGCTCTCGTCGGCGAGGCGGCGGTGCAGGGCGACCGGCTGATGCTCCGTCGCGCCCTCGGCAACCTGCTTTCGAATGCCCTTCGCCACACCCCGCGCAACGGCACGATCCAGGTCCGCATCGACCGGCCGCTTCCGGGAAAAATCCGCCTGAGGATCGAAAACCCCGGCGAGACGATTCCGCCCGAGCACCTGCCGCGCCTGTTCGACCGTTTCTACCGGGCCGACGCGTCCCGGCACAGATCGCATGAAGGCGCCGGCCTGGGCCTGGCCATCACCCGATCGATCGTCGAGGCGCACGGCGGAACAATCGCCGTGGCATCGGCAAATGGCCTGACACGATTCGAGATGGCGTTCCCGGCCGTCACTCCACAGTGACCGACTTGGCCAGGTTGCGCGGTTTGTCCACGTCGGTGCCCTTGACCAGGGCGGCGTGGTAGGCCAGCAATTGCAGCGGCACGACGTGCAGCACCGGCGAGAGCAGGCCGTAGTGCTCGGGCATGCGGATGATTGAAACGCCCTCCGACTCGGAGATCCCGCTGCCGGCGTCGGCGAAGACGAACAGCTCGCCGCCGCGCGCCCGCACTTCCTGCAGGTTGGACTTGAGCTTCTCCAGCAGGGCGTCGTTGGGCGCCACCGAGATCACCGGCATCTCCTTGTCCACCAGGGCGAGCGGGCCGTGCTTGAGCTCGCCGGCCGGATAGGCCTCGGCATGGATGTAGGAGATCTCCTTCAGCTTCAGCGCGCCCTCGAGCGCAATCGGGTAATGGATGCCGCGGCCGAGGAACAGTGCGTGCTGCTTGCCGGCGAACTGGCGGGCCCAGGCGGCGATATCCTGCTCCAGTTCGAGCACCCGGCCGACCGCCAGAGGCAGGTGGCGCATGGCCGTCAGGTGGGCAGCCTCCTCCCTGGAGTCGATGCGGCCATTCAGCTTGGCCAGGGTCACCGTCAGCAGGAACAAGGCTGCCAGCTGGGTGGTGAAGGCCTTGGTCGAGGCGACGCCGATCTCGGGGCCGGCGCGGGTGAGGAATTTGAGTGCCGCCTCGCGCACGATGGCCGATTCGGGCACGTTGCAGATCGCCAGCGTGCGCGACTGGCCGAGCACGCGGGCGTGCTTCAGCGCCGCCAGGGTGTCGGCCGTCTCGCCCGACTGGGAGATGGCGACCACCAGCGCCTCAGGGTTCGGCACCGAGGCACGGTAGCGGTACTCGCTGGCGATCTCGACGCTGCAAGGCAGGCCGGCCAGCTGCTCGATCCAGTAGCGCGCCGTCAGGCCGGCATGGAAGCTGGTGCCGCAGGCGACGATCAGCACGCTCTTCGCGTCCTTGAGCATCTCGGCCGCGCCGGCACCGAACAACTGCGGCGAGACGGAGTGGGCCGCGCCGATCATTTCCAGGGTGTTGGCCAGCGCCTGCGGCTGCTCGAAGATCTCCTTCTGCATGTAATGCTTGAAATGCCCCAGTTCGACGGCATCCGCCGAGAGCGTGCTCTCGTGGCGCGGCCGCTCGACGGGCGAGCCGTCGGCGCGCACGATGCGCACGCCGCCGCGGGCAAGCTCGGCGATGTCGCCGTCCTCGAGGTAGATCAGGGTTCGCGTCACCTGCAGCAATGCTGCCGTGTCCGAGGCGGCGTAGTGGCCGTCCTCGCCCAGTCCGAGCAGCAGCGGGGCACCGTGGCGGGCGACGACGACGCGCTGCGGTTCCTTCTCGGAGAGGACGGCGATGGCATAGGCGCCGACCAGCTCGGCGCAGGCGGCGCGCACTGCCGCCAGCAGGTCGGCCTGCGACTTCAGCTTGTGCTCGACGAGGTGGGCGATCACCTCGGTATCGGTCTCCGAAGAGAAGGCATAGCCGAGCCCGGTCAGGCGGGCCTTGATTTCCTCATAGTTCTCGATGATGCCGTTATGCACCACCGCCAGGCCGCCGGAAACATGGGGGTGGGCATTGCGCTCGGAGGGCACGCCGTGCGTGGCCCAGCGCGTGTGGGCGATGCCGGCGCCGGCAGTCAGTCCCTCGGCGCGCGTGGCCAGTTCAGCCACGCGCCCGACCGACCGCAACCTGTGCATCCCGCCGTTGTGCACGGCGAGGCCGGCCGAGTCGTAGCCGCGGTACTCTAGTTTCCGCAGGCCTTCGATCAGGATCGGGACAATGTTGCGTTCGGCTACGGCAGCGACGATGCCACACATGCGATGTACCTTTCACCACGGAGGCACAGAGACGCGGAGAATGCCGGAATCATGTTCAGGAAACCTCTGTGTCTCTGTGGTTAAACGGGCTTTTTCTTTGTTGGGCGCTTCCAGCCCGGCACGGTGAGCTGCTTGACCCGGGTGATGGTGAGCTTGTCGGGTGGCGCGTCCTGCGTCAGCGTGGTGCCGGCACCGAGCGTGGCGCCGCGCCCGACGGTGACCGGCGCCACCAGTTGCGTGTCGGAGCCGATGAAGACGTCGTCCTCGATCACCGTGCGGTGCTTGTTGGCGCCGTCGTAGTTGCAGGTGATGGTGCCGGCGCCGACGTTGACATTGCGGCCCACCGTGGCGTCGCCGACGTAGGCGAGATGGTTGGCCTTGGAGCCGTCGCCGATCCGGCTGTTCTTGACCTCGACGAAGTTGCCGACGTGCACGTCGTCAGCGAGCCGGGTCCCGGGGCGCAGGCGCGCATAGGGGCCGATGACGCAGCCCCTGCCGGCCTCGGCTTCCTCGATGTGGCTGAAGGGTGCAATGCGCGTGCCGGCGCCGACGACTGCGTTCTTGAGCACGCAGTTCGCGCCGACCTCGACGCCGTCGCCGAGCACCACGCGGCCCTCAAAGACGCAGTTCACGTCGATGGTCACGTCGCGGCCGCAGTCGAGCTCGCCGCGCACATCGATGCGCGCCGGGTCGGCCAGAGTGACGCCGCTCTCCATCAGCAGCAGGGCGTTGCGGCCCTGGTGGATGCGCTCCAGTTCGGCCAGCTGCACCTTGCTGTTCACCCCGAGCACTTCCCAACCGGTGTCGGGCTGGGTGGTGGCCACCGGCAGGCCCTCGCCGATCGCCAGACGGACGATATCGGTCAGGTAGTACTCGCCCTGTGCATTGTCGTTGCCCAGCGCCGGCAGCCAGCGCTTGAGCGCCACGGTCGGCGCCGCGATGAAGCCGGTGTTGATCTCGTCGATGGCGCGCTCGTCCTCGGCGGCATCGCGCTCCTCGACGATGGCGCGGATGCTGCCGTCCTCGTCGCGCACGATGCGGCCATAGCCGGTCGGATCGTCGAGGAACTCGGTCAGCACGGCAAGGCCGGTGCCGGCCACCTCGGCCAGGCGCGACAGGGTGGCAGCGCCGATCAGCGGCACATCGCCATAGAGCACCAGCGTCGGCACGCCGTCATCGAGAAAAGTCAGTGTCTGCAGCACGGCGTGACCGGTGCCGAGCTGGGGCTCCTGCTTCACCCAGACCAGGTCGGGCGCGTCGAGCGCCTCGCGCACCGCCTCGCCACCGTGGCCGTAGACGACGCAGATTTTCCCGGCCTTCAGTTCGCGCGCCGTGTCGAGCACGTGCGCCAGCAGCGGCCGGCCGCCGAGGCGGTGCAGCACCTTGGGCAGGTCGGAACGCATGCGCTTGCCCAATCCGGCGGCGAGGATGACGAGGTTCATGACGGAAGAATCGAAATGACGAAGGGAAAATTTTATCACGCGGGCCGGAACGTCCCAAAAAACAAAGGGCGGCCGCAGCCGCCCTTGCCTGACCGTCGGAACGATCAGCGCGGCAACGTCGAGCCGCCCATGAGGCAGGCGTCGACCGCGCGGGCACATTGGCGGCCTTCACGAATCGCCCATACCACCAGCGACTGGCCGCGGCGCATGTCGCCGGCGGCAAAGACCTTGGCGACGTTGGTCTGATAGCAGCCCTCGCCGTCGGTGGCCGCCAGGGCGTTGCCGCGGGCGTCCTTGGTCACGCCGAAGGCGTCGAGCACGCCGCCGACCGGGGAGACGAAGCCCATGGCGAGGAAGGCGAGGTCGCACTCGATGACGAACTCGCTGCCGGGAATCTCGCTCATCCGGCCATCCTTCCATTCCAGGCGCACGGCCTTGAGCGCTTTCAGTTTCCCGCCTTCTCCGATGAACTCCTTGGTGGCGATCGACCAGTCGCGGCTGCAGCCTTCATCGTGGGAAGAGGACGTGCGCAGTTTCATCGGCCAGTAGGGCCAGGTCAGCGAACCGTTCTCTTTCACCGGCGGCTGCGGCAGCAGCTCGAACTGGGTGACGGAGACGGCGCCGTGGCGGTTGGAGGTGCCGACGCAGTCGGAGCCGGTGTCGCCGCCGCCGATGACGACGACGCGCTTGCCCTTGGCCGAGATCGGATTCCTGCCGTCGCCGGCGACTTCCTTGTTCTGCGGGATGAGGAATTCCAGCGCGAAATGTACGCCGGCCAGGTCGCGGCCGGGGATCGGCAGGTCGCGCGGGTGTTCCGCACCGCCGGCCAGCACTACCGCATCGTAATCCTGGCGCAGCTGGTCGGCGGCGATGGTTTTTGCCGCATCGTTGGCGACCCCCGACGGCAGGGAAGCGCCGGTCACCATGACACCGGTCCGGAAGGTGACGCCCTCGGCCGCCAGCTGGGCCATGCGCCAGTCGATCAGGCGTTTGTCGAGCTTGAAGTCGGGGATGCCATAGCGCATCAGGCCGCCGATGCGGCTGTTCTTCTCGAACACCGTGACGTCGTGGCCGGCGCGCGCCAGCTGCTGGGCGGCGGCCAGGCCGGCCGGGCCGGAGCCGACGACGGCCACCTTCTTGCCGGTCTTGCGCGCCGGCGGCTGCGGCAGCACCCAGCCGTTCTCGCCGGCCTTGTCGATGATGGCGTGCTCGATCGACTTGATGCCGACGGCGTCGTCGTTGATGTTGAGCGTGCACGCCGCCTCGCAGGGCGCCGGGCAGATGCGGCTGGTGACTTCCGGGAAGTTGTTGGTGGAGTGCAGCACCTCTATGGCCTGCTTCCAGTTGCCGCGGTAGACCAGGTCGTTCCAGTCCGGAATGACGTTGTTCACCGGGCAGCCGTTCGAGCAGAACGGGATGCCGCAATCCATGCAGCGCGCTCCCTGGACGGCAGCCTGCTCGTCGGTCAGGGGGTGGACGAACTCGCGGTAGTGCTTCAGGCGCGCGTCCTTCGCCTCGTAGGCTTCGGCGAGGCGCTGGAATTCCATGAATCCTGTCGGCTTACCCATCATGCAGCCTCAAGCTGGTTGTTCTGCGCCGCCATTTCCTTGAGCGCGCGGCGGTATTCGTTCGGCATGACCTTGACGAACTTGCCGCGGTAGCGGTCCCAGTTCGAGAGGATGTGCCGGGCCCGTTCGCTGGACGTGTGCTGGGCATGCTTCTCGATCAGCGAGCGCAGCAGTTCGTCGTCGGCGCGGCCGAGGTGGCGAACGTCCACCCTGCCGTGCGACTCGACCTCCCCCGTCTCGCTGGCCGCCTCTTCCTCGGGCACCGGCTCAAGCGCCACCATCGAGAGGTTGCAGCGCTTCTCGAAGCCGCCGGCTTCGTCCAGCACGTAGGCGACGCCGCCGCTCATGCCGGCGGCGAAGTTGCGGCCGGTCTGCCCCAGCACCACCACCGTGCCGCCGGTCATGTACTCGCAGCCGTGGTCGCCGACGCCCTCCACCACGGCAGTGGCGCCGGAGTTGCGCACGGCGAAACGTTCGCCGGCGACGCCGCGGAAGAAGCACTCGCCGGCGATGGCGCCGTAAAGGACGGTGTTGCCGACGATGATGTTTTCTTCGGGCGCGCCGCGGAAGGAAGCCGCCGGCTTGACGATCAGGCGTCCGCCCGACAGGCCCTTGCCGACGTAGTCGTTGGCCTCGCCGGTCAGTTCCAGCGTGACGCCCTTCGCCAGGAAAGCGCCGAAGCTCTGGCCGGCGGTGCCGGTCAGGCTGACGTGGATGGTGTCGTCGGCCAGGCCGGCGTGGCCGTGGCGGCGGGCGACTTCATGGGACAGCATGGTGCCGACGGTCCGATTGACGTTGCGCACCGGTGTCTCGATCTTCACCTTCCTGCCCTTCTCCAGCGCCGGGCGCGCCTGCTCGATCAGGCGGTGATCGAGGGCGCGCTCGAGCCCGTGGTCCTGCGCTTCGCATTGGTGGCGCGCCACCTCGGCCGGCACTTTGGGCTGGGCGAAGATCTTCGTGAAGTCGAGGCCCTTGGCCTTCCAGTGGGCGATGCCGCGCTTCATGTCGAGCAGGTCGGAGCGGCCGATCAGCTCGTCGAACCTGCGGATGCCCATCTGGGCCATCAGCTCGCGCACTTCCTCAGCGACGAAGAAGAAGTAGTTCACCACGTGTTCGGGTTGGCCGGTGAAACGGCGGCGCAGCACCGGATCCTGGGTGGCCACCCCCACCGGGCAGGTGTTGAGGTGGCATTTGCGCATCATGATGCAGCCCTCGACCACCAGCGGCGCGGTGGCGAAGCCGAACTCGTCGGCGCCGAGCAGGGCGCCGACCAGCACGTCGCGGCCGGTCTTCATCTGGCCGTCGACCTGCACCACGATGCGGCCGCGCAGGCGGTTCATCACCAGGGTCTGCTGCGTCTCGGCCAGGCCGAGCTCCCAGGGGGTGCCGGCGTGCTTGATCGATGACCAGGGCGAGGCGCCGGTGCCACCGTCGTGGCCGGAAATCGTGACGTGGTCGGCCTTGGCCTTCGACACCCCCGCCGCCACGGTACCGACGCCCGTCTCGGACACCAGCTTCACCGAAATGGAGGCTTGCGGGTTGGCGTTCTTCAGGTCATGGATGAGTTGGGCCAGATCCTCGATGGAATAGATGTCGTGGTGCGGCGGCGGCGAGATGAGGCCGACGCCGGGCACCGAGAAGCGCAGCTTGGCGATGTACTCGGACACCTTCTTGCCGGGCAACTGACCGCCCTCGCCGGGCTTGGCACCCTGCGCCATCTTGATCTGGATCTGCTCGGCCGACGCCAGGTACTCGGCGGTGACGCCGAAGCGGCCCGAGGCGACCTGCTTGATCTTGCTCGAGCGGTCGTCGCCGTTCTCGTCCTTGACGTAGCGCGCGGGATCCTCGCCGCCCTCGCCGCTGTTCGAGCGCGCACCCAGAC
>JADLGU010000150.1 GCA_020849155.1 Rhodocyclaceae bacterium
CCGTTTCCTCGGTCCGGGCTGGACCCAGCGCGTCACCGACAAGAGTTGCTGGGAAGGCATCCACACCATCCCCGACCACCAGTTCTGGAGCGTGCACCAGTCGCTCAAGGCGCAGATGCTGCATCTGGTGCGCCACCGCATCGCCGAGCAGCATGCCCGCAACCACGGCTCCGAAGCCCACCTCGATCGGCTGCTGAAACTGGCCAATCCCGACAACCCCAACGTCCTCACTATCGGCTTCGCCCGGCGTTTCGCCACCTACAAGCGCGCCGCCCTGCTGTTCGAGAACCTCGACTGGCTGCGCGAAATCCTCTGCGATCCGCAGCGGCCGGTGCTGTTCCTCTTCGCCGGCAAGGCCCATCCGGCCGACCAGCCCGGGCAGGCGCTGATCCGCCGCGTCATCGAGGCAGCGCGCCTGCCGGAGTTCGAGGGCAAGATCCTGGTGGTGGAAGGCTACGACCTGCGCTTCGCCCGGCGGCTGGTCTCGGGAGTCGATGTCTGGCTCAACAACCCGCAGTATCCGCTCGAGGCCTGCGGCACGTCGGGCATGAAGGCCGCCATGAACGGCATCCCCAACCTTTCGGTGCTGGACGGCTGGTGGGGCGAGGGCTACGACGGCAGGAACGGCTGGGCCATCAAGCCGGCCTCCGACGCCCTCGACGAGGCCAAGCGCAACCACGAGGAGGCGCGCACGCTCTACGAGATACTCCAGGACAGCGTGGTCCCGCTCTATTACAACTGGGGACCGATGGGCTACTCGCCCGGCTGGGTGGCGATGGCCAAGCATTCCATCGCCAGCCTGCTGCCGCGCTTCAATTCGACGCGCATGCTCTCCGACTACCTGTCGCGCTTCTACGTGCCGGCGGCCCAGCAATGGCGCCGCTATTCGCAGGACAATTACGCCGGGGCGCGCACCGTGGCGCAGTGGAAGTCGCGCGTGCGTTCGTCCTGGCCCCAGGTGGCGCTGCGCCGCCTCGACATGCCGAAGCGGCGCATCGGTTTCGGCGACAGCCTGCGCTTCGAGGTCGCCGTCAAGCTCGACGGCCTGCAGCCGGGCGACGTGGTGGTGGAACTGCTGTTCGGCCGGCCGGCCGGAGGCAGCCAGCCGAAGAAGTCGCGCAGCCATCGCTTCCATCACGAACGTCAGATCGACACCGGCGAGCAGCTCTACGCCCTCGACCTGACCCCCGAGTACTGCGGCAAGATCGAATACCGCATCCGCATCTATCCGTACCACGAACTGCTGACCCATCCCTTCGAAATGGGCATGATGGTCTGGCTTTGAAGGTTCTCTTCGTCACCCCCGAGCTGGCGCCGTGGATGAAAAGCGGCGGCCTCGGGGAAATCTCCTGGTCCCTGCCCGCCGCCCTGCATCAGGCCGGCATCGACGTGCGCATTCTGGTGCCGGCCTACGCGCCCTTGCTCGCCGCTTTCCCCACGGCGAAGCCCGTCGCCGAATTCGACCGGCCGGGCGGCGCGCTGCACCCGGCCCAGCTGCTCGAGGCGAAAGCCGCCAACGGAGTGACCCTGCTGCTGCTCGATTGCCCGGCCTGCTATCTGCGCGAGGGCTCGGCCTATCTGGACGCCTACGGCAACGATTTCCCCGACAACCATCTGCGCTTCGGCCTGCTCTCCCGCGTCGCAGCGCTGCTTGCCAGCGAGGCCAGTCCGCTGCGCTGGCGCCCGGAAGTCCTGCACTGCAACGACTGGCCCTGCGGGCTGGCGCCGGCCCATCTGCATTTCCTGCCGGGCGAGAAAGCCGCAACGGTGATGTCGATCCACAACCTGGCCTTCCAGGGCATCTTCCCAGGCGACACCCTCGCCGCCCTGGGCCTGCCGCCGCAAGCCTACGCCATAGAAGGCGTCGAGTTCTGGGGCCAGCTGTCCTTCATGAAGGCCGGCCTGCATTACGCCGACCGCATCTCCACCGTCAGCCCGCGCTACGCCGAGGAGATCCAGACGGAGGAATTCGGCTACGGTTTTGCCGGCCTGCTGCGCTGGCGGCGGCAGGACCTGGTCGGCATCCTCAACGGCATAGACATGGAGGCCTGGAATCCGGCCACCGACCCGCACCTGCCCAGGCGCTACGAGTTCGCCCATATGAAGGGCAAGGAGGCCAACAAGGCGGCGCTGCGCAGCCGCTTCGGGTTGCTCGATGAAGCTTCGTCGCCGCTGCTTGGCGCGGTCTGTCGCATCACCCATCAGAAAGGTCTCGACCTGCTGATCGAGATTGGCGAGGAGATCGCTCAGCTGCCGGCTCAACTGGCCCTCCTCGGCACGGGCGACAAGTCCCTCGAAGCAGCGCTGCTCGGCCTGGCGCAGCGCCATCCTGGCAGGTTCTCGGCATGGATCGGATTCGACGACGGCCTCGCCCATCTATTGGAAGCCGGGGCGGACATTTTCCTGATGCCCTCCCGCTTCGAGCCCTGCGGCCTCAACCAGATGTACAGCCTGCGCTATGGCACGCCGCCGATCGTGCGGGAGACCGGCGGCCTGGCCGACACGGTGGTCGATTGCAGCGATGAAACCCTCGCCGCGGGAACGGCCAACGGTTTCCTCTTCCGCCAAGCCAGCCCTGCTGCCCTGCTGGATGCGATCCGTCGCGCTGTTGCCGCCTGGCACGACAAGGCGCTCTGGCACAAGCTGCAAAGAAACGGCATGGTGCTCGACTTCGGCTGGTCGAAAGCCGCCAGCGCTTACCTGTCCGTGTATACAGGGTTGGCAGGCCAGCCGAAAAAGAAGGCGGGCGGAGCGCGCCGCTCCGCGAACCGCTAGAAGAGGGCGCGGACGCCCTGGAGGAGAATCACGAAGCCGGCCAGGCCAACTGCGCCGACAAAGAGGTTGTTGAGGATGGAATTGGTGTTGCGATCGAGCACCCGCTTGGCGAGACCGACTGTGCCGATCACCGCCAGCAAGGCGACAAAGGTCGCGATATTCGGGTCCTGCAGCAAGGTGCGCACCATGCCGACCAGCCAACCGTCGGGCCCAAGCGTATAGAAGACCACGCCGCCGATGCCGGCAGCCAGGCAGGCGAAGATCGACAGAGCGCTCAGGGTTTCGCGGCTTTCATGCATCAGGCGTTCCATGTCTTCACCTCTCGTGTAAAAAGAAGCCGGCGCAGACAGGACGCGATCGGTTGGCTCAGGACCGATCCCCGAAGGTAGAGGCATCCTGTCTTACGGGCGGCCGGCATTCGTAAACCTTGATCAACCGCGCGCGGCCAGCGCGCCGTTGATGACTCTGACTTTTTCGCCGACGGCAAACGCAGGCTGCGTCGGCTGGCTCACCGTTCTGAGGGAGCCGTCTTCCATGCGCACACCGACGCGCCAGCTGGTCGACTTCTTGATGTTCTTTTCGATTTCGTGGCCGGCATAGGCGCCGCCGGCGGCGCCCAGCACGCCCAGCGCCGTTCTGCCCGTGCCATGACCGAACTGGCTGCCGACCACCGCTCCGGCAACGCCGCCGGCCACCGCGCCCACGCCGCTGGCCTGACCCTTCACCTCGACGGCGCGGACCGATTCGATCACGCCACATTGCGGACAGGCCGCAGCGACTTGCACCGGTGTCGGCTTGTTCGCTTCCTGTTTGGCCAGCGCCTGGGCCGCATCGCGCCCCTGCGCTGAAGGAATGATTCCAGTCACGGCGCCCACTGCCGCCAAGCTGGCGACGATCACGGCTATGGCGGCAATGTTCATCAACGGGCTGGGGCGGGCCGTATGGGTCGGACTGGGTTGCGCGGCTATTTCCATGACTGAAGAAAACCAGAATTAATTCGCTCAGGCCTCACTATGCAAGTGATGTGCCACTTCCTTTTATTCATTAAAAAACAAAAGGAAAGCACCTTCACTCAAGGTTCTGCGGGGGCCTGGAACAGGCCTGGATGTCGGGCCCAGGCGACAAGAGCGCCGGCGAAGATGCCTAAGCTGATGAAATGTCGACGAATTTCCTTGTCGTGTCGAGACGACAGGGCGCAACAGCCGAATTCAGGCTTTCTCGGCCTTGAAGAGAGAAGGGGTGAGATTGTGCCGCTGCAGCAGCTTGTAGAACTCGGTGCGGTTGCGCTGCGCCATGCGCGCTGCCTGGGTGACGTTGCCATCGGTGGTGCGCAGCAGGCGCACCAGGTAATCGTGCTCGAATGCCCGCCGCGCCTCGTCGAGCGAGACCATCATGGTGTTGTCGTCGCGCAGGGCTTGCTGCACCAGGGAAGCCGGCACCACGGGCGATGTGGACAAGGCCACGGTCTGTTCGACCACGTTGAGCAGTTGGCGCACATTGCCCGGCCATGAGGCATTCACCAGCAGCTCCATGGCTTCCGGCGCGAAGGTGCGGGCCGGCTTGGCATAGCGCGCCGCCAGCTGCTCGACGAAATGCGCGCACAGCAGGGGGATGTCCTCGCGCCGCTCGGCCAGAGGCGGCAGGGCCAGGGAAACCACGTTGAGGCGGTAATACAGGTCCGGGCGGAAGGCGCCGCCGCGGATGCTCTCGGACAGGTCGCGATGCGTGGCGGAGATGATGCGCACGTCGATTGCGACGGTCTCAGTCGAGCCGACCGGCCGCACGCTGCGGTCCTGCAGGGCGCGCAGCAGCTTGGCCTGCAGGGCGAGCGGCATGTCGCCGACTTCGTCGAGGAACAAGGTGCCGCCCTGAGCCGCCTGGAACAAGCCGCGATGAGCATAGATGGCACCCGAGAAAGCGCCCTTGGCGTGGCCGAACAATTCGCTTTCGAGCAGATGCTCCGGAATCGCCGCGCAATTGACGGCCATGAATGGCCCGCGGGCGCGGGGGCTGGCGAGGTGGATGGCCTGGGCCAGCAACTCCTTGCCACTGCCGGAATCGCCGAAGATCAGCACGCTGGCATCGGAAGCGGCCACCAGTTTGGCCTGGCGCAGCACCTCCTCCATGCGCTGGCTGCGGGTGACGATGGCCTGGCGCCAGGCTTCCGGCTCGCCGAACTGCTCGCTGCCGCCCGAAAGCTTGAGGGCCAGCTCGACCTGGGACAGCAAATCCTTGCCGTCGAACGGCTTGGTGAGAAAGCTGAATACACCGCGTTGGGTCGCCGTCACCGCATCCGGAATCGTGCCGTGAGCGGTGAGGATGATCACCGGCATCGTCGGCATGACCCCGTGGATGCGGTCGAACAACGCCATGCCGTCCATGCCTTCCATGCGCAGGTCGGTGATCACCAGCCGAGGACGCGCCACGGCCAGCTGCGCCAGCGCCTGCTCGCCGCTTTCGGCTGTCTGCACCTCGTAGCCTGCGGCGGTGAGGCGCAGGGAAATCAGCTTGAGCAGGTCGCGGTCATCGTCGACCAGCAGGATTCGGGCTTTGGTTTCGCTCATCGTGTCCTGGATTTTCTTTCGCGCAGTTTGTTCTCGATTTCAAGCATGGTGTCCAGCTTCAGCTGCAAATCGTCGGCGCGCTTCTGATCGCGCAGCCTCTCCTGGGTCATTTTCAGCAAAAGCCCGACGAAATGCCGCAGCGGGGAGTCTGCAGCGGCCTTGCGGCTGACCGCCCCCTCCAGCAGCGCCAGCAGCCGGGCGTCGTCTCGCCAGGGTGCCTGGGGCAGGGACAGCAAGAGGACCAGTTTCAGGCGACCCAGTTCGCTGCGAACGCGCGCGAACCCATGGCTGACAGCCTGATGCTCGCGCTTCTGCTCTTCAGCCGTCAAACCCTGCACGTCTTGATAGTATGCCAGCAAGGCCGACACTTCCGCGCGCTCCCTGTCGTAATCGGGCCCGGATTCTGCGATCGCAACCGGTGAGGACAGCCGGTCTTCCGGCGTCTCCGGGTTGAACAAGGCACAGCCGGACAACGTCAAGGTCGCGACGCACAACCATAAACCGCGTTCCTTCAATCCTTCTTCTCCCAGTTTAGCGGCAGCGCGACCCGAAAATGGCCGCCGGCGCCTTCATCGACCACCTCGATCCGGCCGCGGTGGGCGAGCACATATTCCTTGGCTATGGCTAGGCCCAGCCCGCTGCCCTTCACCGTGCCGCGTCGCGCCCGGGTGCCTCGGAAGAACGGCTCGAAGATGTGCTCACGCTCCTCGGCCGCCACGCCAGGCCCCTGGTCCACCACGTCAAGTACGGCGCGCCCATCCCGCTTCTCCAGATCGACGCGGATCACGCCCTCGCGCGGGGAAAACTTGATGGCGTTGGTGATCAGGTTGTCCACCACCACGCGCAGCTTGTCCCCATCGCCCTCCACCAGGAGGGGAGCCAGTTTGCGCTCGAAGCGTATGGCGCGCGCCGCAGCCACCAGGCGATGGGTGCGCAGCACCTGGGTGCACACCACGTCGAGGGCCACCGGATGCGGATCGATGCTGCTGGCGGCGAAACCGGCCTGCTGGTAATTGATCAGTTCCTCGATCAGCTGCTGCAGGCGGCGGCTGTTCTGGTCGAGGATCTCGATGATGGTGCGCTGCTGGTCGGTAAGCGGTCCCGGCACGCCCTCGCCCAGCAGCTGGGTGCCTTCGCGGATGGCGGTCAGCGGCGTCTTCAGATCGTGCGAGACATGGCGCAGGAAACGGTTCTTCTGCTCTTCAAGGTCCGCCAGCCGCTTCCGCAGCCAGTCCA
>JADLGU010000151.1 GCA_020849155.1 Rhodocyclaceae bacterium
CACCCACGGCACGCCGGTCATGCTGCGCGCCGACAAGGAGGGCATCACCCCTGAAGCGCTGATCGCCCGGGTGCACAAGGAGCACACGCGCGACTTCGCCGGCTTCCATGTCGCCTTCGACAACTACCATTCGACGCACTCCGAGGAGACGCGCTTCTTCGCCAACGACATCTATGCCAAGCTGAAGGCGGCCGGCCTGATCGAGGTGCGCGCCATCGAGCAGTTCTACGACCCGGTGAAGGCAATGTTCCTGCCCGACCGCTACATCAAGGGCGAGTGCCCGAAGTGCGGCACGGCCGACCAGTACGGCGACTCCTGCGAGGCCTGCGGCGCCGCCTACGCCCCCACCGACCTGAAGAATCCGGTCTCCGCCGTCTCCGGCGCGGTGCCGGTGAGGAAATCCTCGGACCACTACTTCTTCAAGCTCTCCGACCCGCGCTGCCAGGAATTCCTGCGGCGCGCGACGCGCGAAGTCTGCAAGGCCCAGCCCGAGGCGGTGAACAAGCTGCAGGAATGGCTGGGCGAGCCGGGCGAGAACAAGCTCACCGACTGGGACATCTCGCGCGACGCGCCTTATTTCGGCTTCGAAATCCCGAATGCGCCGGGCAAATATTTCTACGTCTGGCTGGACGCGCCAATCGGCTATTTCGGCAGCCTCAAGCATCTCGCGGCGAGGACGCCCGGCATCGACGTCGCCGCTTTCACCGACAGGCAGGCGGCAGCCAAGGGCGGCACCGAGATGTACCATTTCGTCGGCAAGGACATCCTCTACTTCCACGCCCTGTTCTGGCCGGCCGAGCTGGAGCATGCCGGCTACCGCATCCCGACGGCGGTGTTCGCCCACGGCTTCCTCACGGTAGACGGGCAGAAGATGTCGAAGTCGCGCGGCACCTTCATCACCGCCGAGAGCTATCTCAAGCAGGGGCTGAATCCAGAGTGGCTGCGCTACTACTACGCCGCCAAGCTCAATGCGACGATGGAGGACATCGACCTCAATCTCGACGACTTCATCGCCCGCGTCAATTCCGATCTCGTCGGCAAGTACGTAAACATCGCCAGCCGCTGCGCCGGTTTCCTGACCAAATTCTTTGACGGAAAGCTGAAGTTCGGCGAGGCCAAATCGTTGCTCGACGGCGCGATCGGCAGCGGACAGAGCGTTGCCGAGTCCTACGAGGCAAGGGATTTCGGCCGCGCCATTCGAGACATCATGGGGGTCGCCGACCGCATCAACGTGGCCATCGCGGAAAAGGCCCCCTGGAATCTCGCCAAGGATGAGACTCGCCGCGAAGAACTTCATGAAGTATGCTCGCGCGCCCTGCACGGCTTCTATGTGCTATCCATTTTGCTCCGCCCCGTACTCCCGGCACTCACCAGCCGGGTGGCGCAAGAATTGTTTGGCATCGGCCGGGATTTTCTCTGGAGCGACCTCGCCGAGCTGCCCACTCGCATCAACCCCTACCAGCACCTGCTCACCCGCATCGAGCGCAAGCAGATCGATGCCCTGCTCGAAGCCAACAGGGAATCGCTCGCCTCCGCCGCGCCGCCGCCTCAATCGCAGC
Organism: Rhodocyclaceae bacterium; assembly: GCA_020849155.1. GTDB lineage: Bacteria > Pseudomonadota > Gammaproteobacteria > Burkholderiales > Rhodocyclaceae > Desulfobacillus. The sequence goes on from JADLGU010000151.1 coordinate 1,560, forward strand.
AGCGCCACGCCGAGCACCAGCAGCACGCCGAGGAGAAAGCCGCCGTGTCCCACATCTCGATCGACGATTTCAGCAAAGTGGACCTGCGCGTCGCGCGCATTGCCGGCGCCGAGCACGTCGAGGGCGCCGAGAAGCTGATCAAGCTCACCCTCGATCTCGGCACGGAGACGCGCACGGTGTTCGCCGGCATCAAGTCGGCCTACGACCCGGCGACGCTGACCGGCCGCCTGACGGTGATGGTGGCCAACCTCGCTCCGCGCAAGATGAAGTTCGGCCTGTCGGAAGGCATGGTGCTGGCGGCCTCCGGCGAAGGCCCTGGCATCTTCCTGCTGAGCCCCGACAGCGGCGCGCAGCCGGGCATGAAGGTGAAGTGATGGAACGGCGGCACCTGGTCATCCGCGGCCGGGTGCAGGGCGTCGGCTTTCGCGCCTCGCTGGCCTGGGAAGCGCGGCAGCAAGACGTCACCGGCTGGGTGCGCAACCGCCGCGACGGTACGGTTGAGGCCATGATCGCCGGTAGCGACGAGGCAGTCGCGGCCCTCATCGCATGGGCCCGGCGCGGCCCGCCCGGCGCCCGCGTAGATCGCGTCGAGGTCGCCCTTGGCAGCGGCGACTTCACCGGCTTCGAGCAGAGACCCACCCAATGACCCTGACGGACCTCCGCTATATCGTCGCCCTCGCCCGCGAGCGCCACTTCGGCCGTGCCGCGGAGAAATGCTTCGTCTCCCAGCCGACCCTGTCGGTGGCGGTGAAAAAGCTCGAGGAGCAACTCGGCGTCATCCTGTTCGAGCGTTCGCCCCAGGAAGTGCGCGTCACCCCGGTCGGCGGGCGCATCGTCGCCCAGGCCGAGCGGGTGCTGGCGGAGGCGGCGCAAGTGGCGGAAATCGCCGCCGCCGCCAAGGACCCGCTGCTCGGCCCCCTGCGCATCGGCGTGATCTTCACCATCGCGCCCTGGTTGCTGCCGCGGCTGGTGCCGCTGGTCAAGCGGCGCGCGCCGGAGATGCCGCTCATCCTCGAGGAGAACTACACGCACCGTCTGCTCGACAGGCTGAAGACCAACGATCTCGACGTGGCCATCCTGGCCCTGCCGGTGGAGGAATCGTCACTGGTGGCGCAGGCCGTCTACGACGAACAATTCCGCGTGCTGGCGCCCGCCAACCACCCCTGGGCGAAACAGAAGGCCATCGCCGCCTCGGCGCTGCTCGACGACCAGCTGCTGATGCTCGGCGCCGGCAACTGCTTCCGCGACCAGGTTCTCGACCTGTGCGCGACGGCCAGCAGCCAGGCCGGGATCTCGCCGCACGTCATCGAAGGCAGCTCGCTGGAAACCATTCGCCACATGGTCGCCAGCGGCGTCGGCGTCACCGTCATGCCCGCCTCGGCGGTGGACGACATCCCGGCCAAGGATCCGCTGCTGCGCGTGCGCCCGTTTCAGGAGCCCTTGCCGACGCGACGCGTCGGCCTGGTCTGGCGCGCCAGCGATCCGCGTCATCAGGCCGTCGAGGTGGTGCGCCGCGCCCTGCTCGACGCCAGGCTTCCCGGTACCCGCCCCGTCGCCAGTCGATAGTCTCCGGCTATCCAATGGGTAGAAAAATCCAATTTCCCTTTCTCTTGGGAGGGGATTATCTTTTCCCTGCAACTTGATCAACCCAAGAGAGGATTCAGACCATGCAACTCAAAGGAATCAAGACCGAGAAACACCTGAAGTACTCCTTCGCCGGCGAATCCCAGGCCAACCGACGCTATCTGTACTTCGCCAACAAGGCCGACGTCGAGGGCTATGCAGACGTGGCTGCCCTGTTCCGCTCGACCGCCGAAGGCGAGACGGGCCATGCGCACGGGCATCTGGACTACCTCGCGGAAGTCGGCGACCCGGCCACCGACCTGCCGATCGGCAGCTCGGAGAAGAACCTGAAATCGGCGGTGGCCGGCG
>JADLGU010000152.1 GCA_020849155.1 Rhodocyclaceae bacterium
CAGTTCGCCGTCGACGTGCTGACGGTGAAGCACATCATCGTCTGCGGCCACTACGGCTGCGGCGGCGTGCGCGCGGCGCTCACCGGCCAGCGCCTGGGGCTGATCGACAACTGGCTGCGCCACATCCAGGACGTGCGCGACAAGCACGCGGCGCAGCTCGCGCCGCTCGCCGGCGAGGCGGCCGCCAACCGCCTGTGCGAGCTCAACGTCATCGAGCAGGTGGCCAACGTGGCGCAGACCACCATCGTGCGCGACGCCTGGGAGCGCGGCCAGCCGCTGGCGGTGCACGGCTGGATCTACGACCTCGCCGACGGGCGGCTGCGCGACCTTGGCATGACGGTCGAACGGCTCGACGCGCTCGCAAAACTGCACCAGGTTGCGCTCGGCAAGCAGGCATGACGCGCATTGACGCGGTCTACGTCGGCGGCATCCGCCCGTTGCCGCCGGAAGGCCATCCTTCCGGCATCTTCAAGCAGGAGGTAAGCGGTCCGGTGCGGCTCGGCCCCGAAGGCCTCGAAGGCGACGCGCAGGCCGACCGCCGCGTGCACGGCGGCCCCTGGAAAGCCCTGCATCACTACGCCGCGGAAAACTATGCGCGCCTGGCCGCCGCTTTCCCGGACAAGGCGGCGCTGTTCGTGCCGGGCAGCTTCGGCGAGAACCTGTCGACCGCCGGCTGGGACGAAGACACGGTCTGCGTCGGCGACGTCTTCCGCATCGGCGCGGCCACCGTGCAGGTGAGCCAGCCGCGCCAGCCGTGCTGGAAACTCAACCACAAGTTCGGCGAGGAGGGCCTGATGCGCTTCGTCGCCGAGCACTGCGTGGCCGGCTGGTACTACCGCGTGCTGGCGGGCGGGCCGATCGCGGCGGGCGACGGATTCGCGCTGGTCGAGCGCGCCGCCGAGCCGGTCACCTTGCGCCACCTGTGGTTCACGTTCCGCGCCCACCGGCCGGACACCGATGAACTCGCGCAGATGCGTGAAGCCCCAGGACTTTCCCCCAACTGGGTGCAGAAGCTCGACGAGCGCATCGCCTGGCTGAAGCAGAATCTGCCTTCCCCCCAACCCCCTTCCCACGGAAGGGGGTGACGGTGGTTCGCTGCGCTCAGTGTTTTTACGCTGCCCCGCCTTGGGACGGCCCGGCGGCGGAGCCATGAATCTCTGGGTTCGCGTCTTCCTGCCCTTCGCGGCCGGCTATTACCTGTCCTACCTGCTGCGCACGGTCAACGCCGTCATCGCGCCGGAGCTGGCGCGCGAGCTCTCGCTCGGCGCCGCCGAGCTGGGCCTGCTCACCAGCGCCTACCTGCTCACCTTCGCCGCCTTCCAGATCCCGCTCGGCCTGCTGCTCGACCGCCACGGCCCGCGCCGCGTCGAGGCCGGACTGCTGCTGGTCGCCGCGGCGGGCACGCTGCTGTTCGCCCTTGGCCGCTCCCCTTTCGAGCTGACCGTGGCGCGCGGCCTGATCGGGCTCGGCGTCTCGTCCTGCCTGATGGCCGCCTTCAAGGGCTTCGCGCAGAACTTCCCGGCCGAGCGCCAGGCTTCCCTCACCGGCGCCATCATGGCTTCAGGCGGCTTGGGGGCGATCACCGCCAGCCTGCCGCTGGAGCTTGCGCTGCCGCTCCTCGGCTGGCGCGGCGTGTTCCAGGGACTGACTTTTCTCCTGCTGGCCGTGGCGGCGCTGATCTTCTTCTCCGTGCCGCAGCGCGAGGCGGGCGTCTCGCGCGACAGGCTCAGCGCCCAGCTGAAAGGTGTCGCCGACATCCTGGCGCACCGCGTCTTCTGGCGCTTCGCGCCGCCGATGGCGCTGATCACCGGCGGCTTCCTGGCGGTGCAAGGGCTATGGGCCGTGCCCTGGCTGATGAATGTCGAGAACCTCTCGCGACACCAGGCCGCGGAAGTCCTCTTCGCGCTGAACCTGGCCATGCTGCTTTCGCATCTGGGCATCGCCGCCTTTGCCGTGCGCCTGGCGCGCGCCGGCATCACGCCCTCGGCCCTGCTCCTCGGCGGCTACGGCCTGGCGCTCGCCAGCCAGGCGGCGATGCTGGCCGGTCTCGGTCCGGCCGCGCTGCTGTGGTTCATCTACGGCGTCGGCGTCTCAGGCGGCTCGCTGTCCTATTCCCTGCTCGCGGCGCATTTTGCGCCCGCGCTCTCCGGCCGAGTGACGACGACGCTCAACCTGCTGCTGTTCATCGGCGCCTTCACCCTGCAGTGGGGGCTGGGCGTGCTGATCGACGGCCTGGGCGCAGCCGGCTTCGCTGCGCCCGCCGCCTACCGCGCGACCTTCGCCCTGCTGCTCATCCTGCAGGCGGCGAGCTACGCCTGGTTCCTGTTCGAAAGCCGTCGCAAGGAATAGCTGTCCGCGAAAATGGGGACATACAGTCCCCGGGCTTTGGCCGAGAATCCTCCGGCACTCCGGAAATCCACACCGGAATATCGACAAGACAGAGGAGGATTCACCATGCCCAAGTTGCGCCATTCGCTGCTCGCCGCTGCCGCCGTCGCCGCAGCGCTTCCGCTCGCCGTGCACGCCGCGCCCGACCTCGACAGCCTGTCGGCGGCACAGGCCGCCGCCGACCTCTGCGCCGGCAAGTACACCAGCGAAGCGCTGGTTTCCGCCGCGCTGGCCCGCGCCAAGTCGCGTGCCGACCTGAACGCCTTCATCACACTCGACGAAGCCGGCGCGCTGAAGGCGGCGAAAGCCGCAGACGCCGCGCGCAAGGGCGGGAAGCCCTGCAAGCCGCTCGACGGCGTGCCGGTGGTCGTCAAGGACAACATCGAGGTGGCCGGCCTGCCGTCGAGCGCCGGCACGCCGGCGCTGAAGGGCTTCGTGCCGAAGGCCGACGCGCCCGTCGCGGCGAAGCTGCGCGCCGCCGGCGCCATCGTCCTCGGCAAGACCAACATGCACGAGCTGGCCTTCGGCA
>JADLGU010000153.1 GCA_020849155.1 Rhodocyclaceae bacterium
CGGCAGGACGCTGGGCGGCGGCGGCAAGCGCACCCTGATAATACTGCAAGGCGAGCTTCGGTTGGCGCAGCTGGTCGAGGCTGACGGCCAGGTTGAACTGGTAGTCCGGATTCTCGCTGTCGGCGGTATAGGCGCGGAAGTAGGCCTGCTGGGCGTCGTTCCAGCGGCCCTGGCGGGCATACAGGTTGCCCAGTGCGAAGTGGAGCGTGGGGGATTCGGGCTGCCCGGCCAACAGGTTCTTCAGCCGGCTCTCGGATTGCACCGGATCGACCTGCCCGCGCAATCCGATCAGACCGGCCTGGGCGGCGCCATCCTTGGGATCGGCTTCGAGTATCCGAAAGTAATAGTCCTCGGCAGCCTCGGGCTGGCCTTGGCGCAGGCTGATGGCGGCAAGGCCGTGCAGGGCGTCGATGTTTTTCGGTTCGCTTTTCAACACCTGCTGATAGTCCCGCTGGGCGGCGGCGAGGTCGCCGGCCTGGAACGCCTGGTAGGCGCTGGCCACCTGCGGATTCAATTTTGGCCGGCCGGTCGTGATACGGATCGGGCTCTCCGGCGGCGGCGCGGCGCTCGGTGCTGCGACAGGCTTAGGCGCTGCGGGCCTGGCAGAAGTCAGTCGCGGCGGGACGGCGGTTTCTTCCTCTTCCTCGGCTTGGACGACAGGAGGTGCCGCCATGGCGGCTATGGGAGGCGAGGCGGGCGCGGGCTGGGCCGCTGCCGGCGCGGGAGCCGGGGCGGCTGCTATCGGCGTCGGCGGCGCTGTCGTGCGTGCCGTGACCGGGCCCGGCGTCGGGCCAAGACCGCCCTTCGGTTGCAATTCCCACCAGAAATAGCCGCCGATGCCGGCGATGGCGAGCAGGGTGATGCCGCCGACGATGAGCGGGAAGGTCCGGCGAGGCACAGGCTGCTTGGCCTGGAAGATGTTCTGCGCGGCGGCGCGCTTTCCGGCGTCTTCTGTCGCCGGCCGTACCGGTGGCGTGGGCGCGAGGGTCGGCTCCTTCCTTTCCGGCGGGGGCGCGAATTCGTGGTCGAGCAGTTCGAGCCGCGAGGGCAGTTCGGGCAGGCCCTGCGGATGCATTTCGGGTGCTGCCGGCGCCGCATCCTCCGGTTGCGCCTGTGTTTCGGCCTTCGCCGCCGCTTCGGACTGGCGCTTGGCCTCCTCGGCCTTCTTCAGCGCGTCCATCAGGAGACTCACTGCTTGTCGCCTCCGATGTTCCACTCGGGCACCGGCTGCAGGCTGTTCTTGTTCTCGAAGAAGTCGTCGCGCGGCAGGTTGCTGCGGAAGCTGCTGTAGTCGCCCTGGATGCTGGCGTCGCGGATCACGGTCGGGCGCAGGAAGACCACCAGCTCCGTCTTGGTCGTCACGTCGTTGCGATGCGTGAAGATGTTGCCGAGGATGGGAATCCTGGAGATGCCCGGCACCGCGTCGTCGGTGTTATTGACCACGTCCTGCATGAGGCCGCCGAGCACGGCGATGTCGCCGTTGTTGATCTGCATCAGCGATTCCATCTCTCGTGTCTCGATTTCAGGAACGTTATTGACTATGACGAGACTGGGGTGGGGATCCTGCTTGTATCCCGTGATGCGCGAGATGGTCGGTCGTACGTTGAGCAGCACGGAATTGTTCTCGCTGATCTGCGGCGTAACGCTCATGACCAGACCGACCGAGACCGACTGCGGCGTGGTGGTCAGGTTGGTCAGGGTGCTTGTCTGGCCCTGGCTGGTGTCGGCCTTGACCTGGAAATAGACTTCGTTCTTGACTACCTTGAGGATGGCCGTCTGGTTGTTCAGCACCGACAGCTTCGGGCTGGAGAGCACCTTGAGCGTTCCGAAGGTCTCCAGCAGCCTGATGGCAGTGAGAAAGTCCCCGCGCCGGAAGGCCAGGCTGAACAACGAGCTGGTCAGTGCCGATGGAAGGGGATTGGTCGACGTGGTGGCGCCGATGGTATTGGTGGCGGGATTGAATGTGATGGTGCGCGTGATGCCGCCCTGGCCAAGAGCGCGACCGGCTGCGCCCTGGTTGATGTACTGCCAGTCGATGCCCTGCTGGTAGTTCTGGTTCAGGCGCACCTCGACGAGCGTGGCTTCGATCAGCACCTGGCGGCGGGCCGAGGTGAGGACCTTGTCGAGGAATTCCTGGATTTTTTCATGCTGGCGCGAGGTGGCGCGTGCCATCAAGAAGCCGGCTTCGCGGTTGACCATCACCGAGGCGGCCTGGAGGGTCTCGTATTCCTTTGAGGCCGTGGATTGCTGTTGCGGCGGCGCGATCTGAACCTGGATTTGGCTGGGTGCGGCGGGGGCGGCGCCCGCGGCGCCCGGCTGGGCCGTTGCGCCCGCCGCGGCTGCCTGTTCCTGTCCTTCGGCGACGCGGCGCTTGACGATGATTGCCTTTTCCGTCTCGCGCAGGATGTCCTTGATGTTCTGCTCGAGCGTTTCCCAGAAGCGGTTCTTGGCGACGTTGTCCACCTTGGTCGAGGAAACGTTGCCGCTGGTACCGCCAGCCGCCGCGCCAGCGCCGCCAGCGCCGGCCGCGGTGGGGCTGATGCTGGCGATCTGGGTGTTGATGGCGACGTTGCCGGTAGTGTCGCGCGTCATGTTGACGTAGTCGACCTTGTAGGTGCGCAGGAAGGGCGAATCCGGCATCACCACCAGGTTGGGTCCGTCCAACTCGAAGCGCATGCCCACCTGTTTGGCGATGCGGTTGAGCAGTTGCGGCAGGGTCTGGTCGATGGCGTTCAGGGTCACCGTGCCGGCGATGCCGGGGTGGATGTCGACGTTCAGTTTGGCGTCCCGCGCCAGCGCGAAGAG
>JADLGU010000154.1 GCA_020849155.1 Rhodocyclaceae bacterium
GCGCGCCTACGCCATCATCGAGCAGGGCATGATCTCGCGCATCATCGAGGCCAAGCCCGAGGAGCTGCGCTTCTTCCTCGAGGAGGCGGCCGGCGTCACCAAGTACAAGGAGCGCCGTCGCGAGACCGAGAACCGCCTCGCCGACGCCCGCGAAAACATCGCCCGCGTCGAGGACATCCGCAACGAGCTGGGACAGCAGATCGAAAAGCTGGAAGGCCAGGCCGAGGTGGCAAAGCAGTATCACGGGCTGCATGCCCAGCTGACGCGGCGGCAGAACCTGCTCTGGCTCTACAAGCGCAATGAGGCCCGCGAGCAGCGCGAGCGGCTGGCGCGCAACGTCGAGCAGGCGGCGGTCAAGCTGGAGGCCGAGACGGCCACGCTGCGCGACCTGGAAGCCCGCGTCGAGGCCGCCCGCACCGAACATTATTCCGCCAGCGACGCGCTGCACGCGGCGCAGAACGAGATGTTCGCCGCCAATGCCGAGGTGGCGCGGCTGGAATCCGAACTGAATCACCTGCGCGACCTGCGCCAGAAGGTCGAATCGCGCCTGGCCCAGCTGGAGGGCGAGGACGGCCACTGGCGCGGCCAGGCCGAAACGCTCGACCGCGACGATACGCGCTGGAAGGAATTGCTGGAGAACGCCGCGCAGCGCGCCCAGGGCGCCGCGGCGCGCCATGCCGAGGCCGCCGCGCGCCTGCCCGAGGCGGAGGGTGCCCTGAAGCGCGCCGAAGAGGCGGCCCAGGCCCTGCGCCGCGAACTGGCCCAGGCCGAGCAGAGCCTGCGCGTGGAAGAGGCGCACAAGAGCCATGCCGAGAAGACCCTGGAGGGGCTCGGCCAGCGTCGTGCCCGACTCGAGGCCGAGCGCGGCCAGCTGGCGCAGCCCGATGAGGCCGCCCTGGCGATGCTGCAAGGCCGTGCCGCCGACCTGAATGCCCAGGTCGAGTCCCGGCGTGCCAGGGAGACCGACTTTCAGCAGCGCTTGCCCGAGCACGAGGCGCAGCGGCGCGAGGCGGCCGAGGCCCAGTCCAGCGCCCAAAAGCGCCTGACCGAGGCGCTGGCGCGGCGCGATGCCCTCAAGCAGTTGCAAAGCCGCGTTCAGCGCGAAGGCAAGCTGGGCGAATGGCTGGCGCGCCACGGTCTCGATGCCGCGGCGCCGATCTGGTCCAGCCTGCAGGTCGAGCCGGGATGGGAGGCCGCGCTGGAGGCCGTGTTGCGCGAGCGCCTCGGCGCCCTGGCCGGCATCGAGGCTGCGGCCGCCGATCGGGTGCTGGCCGATCCCCCCCCCGCGACCCTGGCCCTGATATTCTCCGGCGAGGCCGCAGCGGCGGCCGAAACCGCCGGCCTGGATGCCGACACCGCGCTGCGCGACAAGGTCCGCTGCACCGACCCGCGCTGGGAACCGGCCCTCAACGAATGGCTGGCCGGCGTCTATGTGGCCAACGATCTGGGTGCGCTCGCTGCCCGCCGCGCCGGCCTGCCGACCGGCCGCCTGTGGGTGAGCCAGGCCGGCCACGTCGTCTCGCGCCACAGTTTCGTGCTCTACGCGCCGGAGGCGCGCACCCACGGCGTCATCGAGCGCCAGCGCGAGATCGAGCAGCTGGAGGCTGAATGCGCCGGCCTGGAGGACGAGGCGCGCATCGCCGCAGCGACCCTGGCCTCGGCCGAATCGGGACTGGCCGAGCAGCGCCAGCGACTGGCGGAAGCGCAGCGCGAGGCGCAGGAGCTGCAGCAATCGGCTCACGCCGTCCAGGTCGAGGCGGTCAAGCTGGGCGAGGCGGTGCAGCGCTACCGCACCCGTCTGGCGCAGATCGAAGGCGACCTGGCCGAGGTGGCCAGCGCCGAAGAAACCGAACGCCGCCGCCGCCTGCTGGCCGAGGGCGAGACCGCCCGTCTTGCCGGGGTGGCGCAGGAGATGCGCGCCCGCCTCGAAGCGGCGCTGGAGGAGAGCCGCAAGCGCGAGGCCGGCCTGCGCGAGCAGCGCACCGTCGAACAGACACTGGCGCGCGAACTGCAGGAATCCCGCTTTGCCGAGCGCGAATGCTCGGGAAAACTGGAAGAGATCGGCCGTTCGCGCGAGGTGGCGCGCGAGCAGCTGGCGCGCATCGAGTCCGAGACGGCCGTCCGTCGCCAGGAGCGCGAGGCCATCAGCGAAGGCGGCGTCGAGGCCAAGCTGCAGGACGCGCTGGCCGCCCGGCGCAGCCGCGAGGCGGCGCTCGCCACCTACCGCGATGCGCTGGAAGGCGCCGCCGCCGAACTGCGCCAGTTGGAAGAAGCCCGCCTGAAGACCGAGCAGGGCCTGAATCCCCTGCGCGAGCGCATCGGCGACCTGCGACTGAAGGCACAGGCGGCCCAGCTGAACGAGGAGCAGTACGTCGGGCGCCTCGCCGAGGCCAACGCCGACGAGGCGGAACTCGCGCCGGAGCTCACCCGCGAGGTGAAGGAGCCGCTCCTGCAGGGCGACATCGCCCGCCTGGGCGCCGAAATCGAAGCGCTCGGCCCGGTGAACCTCGCCGCCCTCGACGAACTGAACACCTCGCGCGAACGCAAGGGATTCCTCGACAGCCAGTCGGAGGACCTCATCCAGGCCATCGACACGCTGGAGGACGCCATCCGGCGCATCGACCGCGAGACGCGCGAGCAGCTGCAGGACACCTACAACAACGTGAACCGCCAGTTCGGCATCCTCTTCCCGCAGCTGTTCGGCGGCGGCGAGGCCCGGCTGATCCTCACCGGCGAGGAGATCCTCGATTCCGGCATCCAGGTCATGGCGCAGCCGCCCGGCAAGAAGAACAGCAGCATCCATCTGCTCTCCGGCGGCGAGAAGGCGCTCACCGCCATTGCCCTGGTGTTCTCGCTGTTCCAGCTCAATCCCGCCCCGTTCTGCATGCTCGACGAGGTGGACGCGCCGCTCGATGACAGCAACACCGAGCGCTTCTGCGAGATGGTCAAGCGCATGTCGGCGCAGACCCAGTTCCTCTTCATCACCCACAACAAGATCACCATGGAGATGGCCCGCCAGCTGGTCGGCGTGACCATGCAGGAGCAGGGCGTCTCGCGGGTGGTGGAAGTGGACATCGAGGAGGCCCTGCGCATGAGCGACGAGGCCGTGGCGGCCTGACGGGGATCGGCATGAGCGACCTCCAGCTTTCCCTTATCGGCGCCGGCATCGGTTTGGTGGCCGCCGTCTTCGCCTACAACAAGTGGCAGGAGCGCAAGCACCGCAAGCTGGCCGAGCGGGTGTTCCGCAGCGACCATCCCGACGTGCTGCTGGGCCGCCAGCAGGCCGGCGAGCAGGCCGGGCCGGAGCGCATCGAGCCAGCCGTGCAGAGGGCAGAGCAGGACGGGACGGCCGAGCCGGCCATCGGCGCGGCACCCGTCGCGGAAGCGCCGGCCGAGCTGCAGGGCGTGTGCATCGCGGCGGAACCGCCGGAATCGCTCGCCGACCCGGCCATCGATTGCGTGGTGCGCTTCGAATCGGCCGAGACGATCGCCGGCCCCTATCTCTGGCAGGCCCAGCAGCAGGCGATGGGCAAGCTCGCCAAGCCGCTCGCCTGGTGCGGGCTCAACGAACGCAGCGGGCTGTGGGAGCGCGTCACCGCCCATGGCGCCGCCGACTACCGCCGCTTGCGCGTGGCGCTGCAGCTGGCCGACCGCCGCGGCCCGCTCACCGACCCCGAGCTGACGCTGTTCCTCAACGGCGTGCAGCGCCTTGCCGACGAATTCCTGGCGGTTGCCGACATGCCGGCGCGCAACGAGGTGCTGACCCGGGCCGCCGAAATCGACCGCTTCTGCGCCAGCGTGGACATCCAGATCGGGGTGAATGTGGTCGCCGGCGGCGCGCCTTTCGCCGGCACCAAGCTGCGCGGCCTGGCCGAGGCGGCCGGCATGGTCCTGCGCGAGGACGGCATGTTCCATGCCCTCGACGAGGGCGGCGCCACGTTGTACACCCTCTCCAACCTCGAGGCCGCGCCGTTCGCTGCCGAGGAAATGAAGGCTTTCGCCAGCCATGGCCTCTCCTTCACCCTGGACGTGCCGCGCGTCGCCGCCGGCCCGCGCGTCTTCGACCGCATGATCGCCCTGGCCAAGCAGTTCGCCCAGAGCCTCGGCGGCACCCTGGTGGACGACAACCGCGTCCCGCTGGGCGGCAGCGCACTGGACGTCATTCACGACAAGATCGTCGAGATCGAGCAGCGCATGGCCGCCCAGGGTCTGATCGCCGGCGGCCCGCAAGCGCTGCGCCTGTTCTCCTGACGGGAATGTCCTTGCCTGGCGAAGCCGCCGAGCGAGCCCGGTCGCTGCGCCAGGCGATCGAGCGCCACAACTACGCCTATTACGTGCTCGACGCGCCGACCGTGCCGGACGCCGAGTACGACCGGCTGTTCCGCGAGTTGCAGGCACTGGAGTCGGCCCATCCCGGACTGCGCACGGCGGATTCGCCCACGCAACGCGTCGGCGGGCAGCCGCTGCCGGCTTTCGCGCCGGTGCGCCATGCCGTGCCGATGCTGTCCATCAGGACCGAAACCGACACCGGGCCGGAGGGGGCGCGCAGCTTCGATGCGCGCGTGCGCCGCGCGCTCGGACTGGAGGAGGACGCGCCGCCGGTGGAATACGCCGCCGAGCTGAAGTTCGACGGCCTGGCCATCAGCCTGCGCTACGAGGACGGCGTGCTGGCGAGGGCGGCCACCCGCGGCGACGGCGAGACCGGCGAGGACGTCACCCAGAACGTGCGCACCATCCATTGCATCCCGCTGCGCCTGCGCGGCGCCGCCCCGGCGCTGCTGGAGGTGCGCGGCGAAGCCTA
>JADLGU010000155.1 GCA_020849155.1 Rhodocyclaceae bacterium
CATCGCCTCCGGCCACGACGAGGAGATCGGCGGCGAGCAGGGCGCCAAGGCCATCGCCGAACTGCTCAAGTCGCGCGGCGTGAAGCTCGACTTCGTCCTCGACGAAGGCCTGCTCATCACCGAGGGCGTGCTGAAGGGCCTCGACCGGCCGGTGGCCCTCGTCGGCACCGCCGAGAAGGGCTATCTCACGCTGGCCCTGGCGGCGAAGGCCCGCCCCGGCCATTCCTCGATGCCGCCGCCGGAGACCGCCATCGGCATGCTGAGCGCGGCGCTGGCGCGGCTGGAGGACCGCCAGATGCCGGCGGCGATCCGCGGCGTCGCCGCCGAGATGTTCGACACCATCGCGCCGGAGATGAGCGGCGTGAACCGCGTGCTGCTGTCCAATCTCTGGCTGTTCGGCCCGCTGGTGAAGCGCCAGCTGGAAAGGGCCGCTAGCACCAACGCCATGCTGCGCACCACCACGGCGCTGACGGTGGTGAAGGCTGGCAACAAGGAAAATGTGCTGCCCGGCCAGGCCGAGGCGCTGGTGAATTTCCGCATCCTGCCGGGCGACACCATCGGCGGCGTGAAGGCGCACGCCAGGGCGGCGGTGGCCAATGAGGCCATCACGGTCGCGCCCAGCGGCCACGCCAACGAGCCGACGCCGATCTCGCCCTCGGCGGCGCCGTCCTACCGGCTGATCAACCGCACCGTCCGCGAGCTGTTTCCGGGCACGGTGGTGGCGCCCGGCCTGATGCTCGGCGCCACCGATTCGCGCCACATGGCGCCGATCGCCGACGCCATCTACCGCTTTTCCCCGGTGCGCGCGAAAAGCGAGGACCTGCCGCGCTTCCACGGCACCAACGAACGCATCTCGGTGGCCAACCACGCCGAGTTGATCCGCTTCTACCATCGCCTGCTGCAGAACGCGTCGAACGAGGAAACACGATGAACGAACAGGTATTGCTGGACATCCGCGGCGCCGTCGCCACGCTGACCCTGAACCGGCCGCAGGCGATGAATTCGCTCGGCCTGGAAATGGGCCGGGCCTTCCTCGCGCGCGTCGAGGAACTGCAGAAGGCGGCCGGCGTCAAGGTCGTCGTCGTCACCGGCGCCGGCGACCACTTCATGGCGGGCGGCGACATCAAGGAGTTCCACATCATGGTGGCCGAGCCGCCCGAAGCGCGCAGCCGCGCCTTCGGCCAGTTGATCGGCGAGCTGATCAACCCGGCCGTCGAGATCTTGCGCGGCCTGCCGGCGCCGGTCGTCGGCAAGATCCGCGGCGCCTGCGCCGGCTTCGGCTTCTCGCTGATGGCCGGCTGCGACCTCGCGCTGGCGGCCGACAACGCCTATTTCACCACCGGCTATTCGCTGCTCGGCACTACCGCCGACGGCGGCGGCACGTACTTCCTGCCGCGCCTGGTCGGCGCGAAGAAGGCCGCCGAACTGACCCTGCTCGCCGAGCGCCTCGACGCGCAGCAGGCGCAGGCGCTGGGGCTGGTGAACCGCGTCGTGCCGGCGGCCGAGCTCGATGCGGCCTGCGAGGCGCTGGCCATCCGGCTGGCGGCGGGGCCGTCCTTCGCTTATGCTAATGCCAAGCGGCTGCTCAACCGCTCGCTGACGTCCAGCCTGGCCGACCAGTTGATGGCCGAGGCGGCTTCCTTCGGCCGTTGCAGCGCCACCGGCGATTTCGCCGAGGGCGTTGCGGCCTTCGTCGAGAAGCGCAAGCCTTCCTTCAAGGGAAGCTGATCCGCCATTCAACCAGCAAGGGAGAGAGTGCAATGAAGAAACCGCTCGTACTGTTTGCCGCCTGTGCCGTTCTGGCCTTTCCGGCCGCCGCCGAAATCACCGCCAGCAAGGATCACGTCAAGGGCAGCAAGAACCTCGATGTCATCCGGCTCGACGGCTCCACGCTGTTCGGCAGCGCCGAGGATGTCCTCACCCCGGGCGGCAAGAAGGCGCTCGACAAGGTGATCGTCGACAACCCGACGCTGGTCCTCCGGAAGATCAAGGTCACCGGCCACACCGACAACATGGGCAAGGAGGACGACAACCGCAGGCTGTCGCTGCGCCGCGCCGAGGCGGTGCGCAAGTACCTCATTTCCAGGGACGGGAATTTCCGCGTCGAGGTCGCCGGCCTGGGCGAGACCCAGCCGCTGGTGAAGTGCGATGCAAAGAAGCCGCGCGCCGAACTGATCCGCTGCCTGGCGCCGAACCGCCGGGTGGAGATCGAGCCGCTGACGGATTGATTCAGAGGCGGCGCCGCGCCTTTCAGTTGCCCAGGCGTTGCACGAAACCGCCGAGCCGCTCGTGGAGGGCGATGCGCCCGGCCCATAGCCCGCCCGGGCCGGGCAGGAAGTCCAGCGCCGTGAGGGGGCCGGTCGACTCGTAGCCGGTCGGCGCGGGAATGGCTTCCAGCCCCGCGGCGGAAAATTCCGCCAGGGCGCGCCGCATGTGCCAGGCGTGGGTGACCAGCAGCACGCGTTTCACGCCGGCCTCGCGCAGCAGCGGCGCGGAGAGGCGCGCGTTCCCGCGCGTGTCGGCGGAAGCGTCCTCGACCCAGCGCACCTTCACGCCGAATTCCCGCTCCAGCGCCGCCTGCATGCTGCGACCTTCCGCCACGCCGCCCAGCGGCGCGCCGCCGGTCACCAGCAGGGGCAGGCCGGTCTCGCGCTGCAGGCGCGCCGCGTAGCGCAGGCGCAGGAGCGAGCCGCTGCCCACCGTGTCGCCGCCATATTCCGGCGCGGCGAAATAGCTGCCGAAACCCAGCACGACGATGGCTTGCGCGTCCTTCGCCCGCGCGCGATCGAGCGGCGGCACGTCTTCGATCGATGCGAGCATCG
>JADLGU010000156.1 GCA_020849155.1 Rhodocyclaceae bacterium
CCACGAGAACCTGCGCCTGCGCGACAAGGCCTACGTCGAGAGCGTCGAGACCTGGTTCGCGCAGAAGAGCGGCCTGCCGGCGCGGCCGCTGCCGCCGATGTTCACGCCCTTCAGGCTGCGCGGCCTCACGCTGAAGAACCGCGTCGTCGTCTCGCCGATGGCCATGTATTCCTGCCGCGACGGCCAACCGGACGACTTCCTGCTGGTGCATCTCGGCGGCCGCGCGCTGGGCGGCGCCGGCCTGGTGATGACCGAGATGACCTGCGTCGCGCCGGACGCCCGCATCACGCCGGGCTGTGCCGGCCTGTGGAGCGAGGCGCAGGCGCAGGGCTGGCGGCGCATCGTCGACTTCGTGCATGGCAATTCTGACGCGAGAATCGGCCTGCAGCTGGGGCACGCCGGGCCGAAGGGCTCGACGCAAGTCGGCTGGGAACAGATCGACGAGCCGCTGCCTTCGGGCAACTGGCCCCTCATCGCCGCCTCGGCGATTCCCTACGGCCCGCAGAACCAGGTGCCGCGCGCCCTGACGCGCGCCGACATGGACGCCGTGCGCGGGCAGTTCGTCGCCGCGGCGCGGCGCGGCGCGGCGGCCGGCTTCGACCTGTTGGAACTGCACTGCGCCCACGGCTATCTCCTCTCCAGCTACCTCTGCCCGCTCACCAACCGGCGCACGGACGAGTACGGCGGCAGCCTGGAAAACCGCCTGCGCTACCCGCTCGAGGTCTTCAAGGCCCTGCGCGCCGTCTGGCCCGAGGATCGGCCGATGACGGTGCGCATCTCGGCCCACGACTGGGCGCCCGGCGGCAACACGGCGGAGGACGCGGTGGCCATGGCCCGCGCCTTCCGCGAGGCCGGCGCCGACATGATCGACGTCTCCTCCGGCCAGACCACCCGCGCGGCGCAGCCGGTCTACGGCCGCATGTACCAGACGCCGTTCGCCGACCAGATCCGCAACGAGACCGGCATCGCCACCATCGCGGTGGGCAACATCTTCGAGGCCGACCACGTCAATTCCATCATCGCTGCCGGACGCGCCGACCTGTGCGCCATCGCCCGGCCGCATCTTGCCGACCCGGCCTGGACCCTGCACGCGGCGGCACAACTCGGCCATGGCGAGATCGCCTGGCCGAAGCAGTACCTGACCGGCAAGGCGCAGCTCGAGCGCAACCTGGCGCGCGCCGCGCAATTGGCGATCAGGGCATGAGGACTACTTTTTCGACAACGAACGCCGTCATGGCAGGGAGAGGAAGATGAGCAAGTCGAGCAAGACCGCCAACCAGCGGTCGGACCACGAGACACGGGTCACCGATGACCACCACGAATCGCTGCGCCTCTGGCTGCGCCTGCTGTCCTGCACCAACCTGGTCGAGTCGCACATCCGCAGCCAGCTGCGCCTGCGCTTCCAGACCACCCTGCCGCGCTTCGATCTGATGGCCCAGCTGGAGCGCCACCCCGAAGGCCTGAAGATGGGCGAGCTGTCCAAGCGCATGATGGTCACCGGCGGCAACGTTACCGGCATCACCGACCAGCTGGTGGCCGAGGGCCTGGTGGTGCGCGAGGACAATCCGAAGGACCGCCGCGCCTACATCGTCAAGCTGACCAAGGAGGGCCGCCGCGTCTTCCGCGAGTGGGCGGACGAGCACGAGGACTGGGTGATACGCCTGTTCGAGGGCCTCGGCGAGAAGGAGAAGAAGCAGCTCTACGAACTGCTGGCCCAGCTCAAGCTGCACGTCGGCGGCCTGGGCGCGGTCCGCTGACATGCCCGGCCTGAAGGATCGTCTCGCCCGCCACTTCCTCTGGCAGGTCAGCGGCAAGGTCGCCACCCTCACGCTCAACCGGCCCGAGCGCAAGAATCCGCTCACCTTCGAGTCCTACGCCGAGCTGCGCGACCTGTTCCGCGACCTGCGTCTCGACACCGACATCAAGGCGGTGGTGATGGCCGGCGCCGGCGGCAACTTCTGCTCGGGCGGCGACGTGCACGAGATCATCGGCCCGCTCACCAGGATGGACATGGCGGGCCTGCTCGCCTTCACGCGCATGACCGGCGATCTGGTGAAAGCGATGCGCGCCTGCCCGCAGCCGATTGTTGCTGCAGTGGATGGCGTCTGCGCCGGCGCCGGCGCCATCCTCGCCATGGTCGCCGACCTGCGCCTCGGCACGGCGCGCAGCAAGACGGCGTTCCTGTTCACCCGCGTCGGGCTGGCCGGTTGCGACATGGGCGCCTGCGCCATCCTGCCGCGCCTGATCGGCCAGGGCCGCGCCTCCGACCTGTTGTACACCGGCCGCAGCATGAGCGGCGAGGAAGCCCTCGCCTGGGGCTTCTTCAACCGCCTGTGCGAGCCCGACACGGTGCTGGCCGAGGCGCAGGCGCTGGCGCAGGAGCTCGCCGCCGGCCCGAGCTTCGCCCACGGCATGACCAAGACCATGCTGCACCAGGAGTGGGCGATGGGCATCGATGAAGCCATCGAGGCGGAAGCCCAGGCCCAGGCGCTCTGCATGCAGACGCAGGATTTCCGCCGCGCCTACGAGGCATTCGCCGCGAAGCAGAAACCGGTTTTCGAAGGCAATTGATGGAACACGAAGCGCTCAGCTGGCCTTTTCTCGAGGACGAACACCGCGCGCTCGCCGCCGAAGCCGGGGCCTGGTGCCGCGCCGAGCTCGGCCACATCGACCACGCCGACGCCGACGCCGACGCCGCCTGCAAGGCGCTCGTCCAGCGGCTCGGCGCGGCGGGCTGGCTGCGCCATTGCGTGCCCGGCGAAAAGTCGGTCTTCTCGGCACGGCGCATCTGCCTGATGCGCGAGACGCTGGCCTACCACGACGGGCTGGCCGACTTCGCCTTCGCCATGCAGGGCCTCGGCAGCGGCGCGCTCTCCCTCTTCGGTTCCGCCAGTCAGCAGGCGGCCTGGCTGCCGCGCGTCGCCGACGGCCGCGCCATCGCCGCCTTCGCCCTCTCCGAGCCGCAGGCCGGCTCCGACGTCGCCGCCATCGCCACGGCGGCGCGGCGCGACGGCGACGGCTACGTCCTCGACGGCGAGAAGACCTGGATCTCCAACGGCGGCATCGCCGACTTCTACGTCGTCTTCGCCCGCAGCGAGGCGCACCCGACGCGCGGGCTCAGCGCCTTCCTGGTGCCGGCCGACACGCCGGGCCTGGAGATCGCCGAACGCATCGAGGTCGTCGCGCCGCACCCGCTGGCGCGCCTCTCCTTCGCCGGCTGCCGCGTGCCCGCCGCCGCGCGCATCGGCGCCGAGGGCGAAGGCTTCCGCATCGCCATGCAGACGCTCGACGTCTTCCGCACCTCGGTGGCGGCGGCGGCGCTCGGCTTCGCCCGGCGCGCCTACGACGAGGCGCGGGCCCACGCGCAGGCGCGCGGCATGTTCGGCCGGCAGCTGGCGGATTTCCAGATGACCCAGGCCAAGCTGGCCGAGATGGCGCTGGCCATCGACGCCGCCGCGCTGCTCACCTACCGCGCCGCCTGGCGCCGCGACCAGGGGCAGCCGGTGACGCGCGAGGCGGCCATGGCCAAGCTCTTCGCCACCGAGCAGGCGCAGCAGGTGATCGACGCGGCCGTGCAGCTGTTCGGCGGCCGCGGCGTGCGGCGCGGCGAGATCGTCGAGCGCCTCTATCGCGAGATCCGCGCGCTGCGCATCTACGAGGGCGCCAGCGAGGTGCAGAAGCTGATCATCGCCCGCGAAGAGCTGAAGCGGGCCGGCAAGGAGGGATGAACATGGCTTACACCGCTCATGTCGACACCTTCGCCCGCGACAACCTGCCGCCGCGCGCGCAATGGCCGGAATTCGTTTTCGAACGCCCCGAGCTGCAGTATCCGGAGCGCCTGAATTGCGCCGCCGAGCTGCTCGACAGGATGGTCGCCGCCGGCCACGGCGAGCGGCCGGCGCTGTGGGCGCCGGTGGACGGCAAACCCGTGTGCTGCACCTACCGCCAGCTGCTCGCCCGCGCCAACCGCATCGCCCGCGCCTTGCGCGACGACCTCGGCCTGGTGCCGGGCAACCGCGTGCTGCTGCGCGGGCCGAACAACCCGATGATGGCGGCCTGCTGGTTCGGCATCGTCAAGGCCGGCGGCATCGTCGTCGCCACCATGCCGCTCCTGCGCGCCAGGGAGCTGACGCAGATCGCCGTCAAGGCGCGCTGCAGCCTCGCCCTGTGCGACGCGCGCCTGCTCGACGAGCTGGAAGAGGCGCGGCCCGACTGCCCGGACCTGAAGCGCATCGTCGCCTTCAACAGCGACGGCTCTGCCGCACTCGAGGCGAAGATCGCCAACAAGCCCGACAGCTTCGCCAACGTCGACACGGCGGCCGACGACGTGGCGCTGATCGCCTTCACCTCGGGCACCACCGGCCAGCCGAAGGGCACCATGCACTTCCATCGCGACGTGCTGGCGATGTGCGACGCCTTCCCGCGCTCGGTGCTGAAGCCCGGACCCAAGGACATCTTCTGCGGCACGCCGCCGCTGGCCTTCACCTTCGGCCTCGGCGGCCTGCTCTGCTTCCCGCTGCGCTTCGGCGCC
>JADLGU010000157.1 GCA_020849155.1 Rhodocyclaceae bacterium
AACGATGAAACAGGAGCGCAGGAGTAACACGGAGACCGCTTGATGCAGAGTGCGAAATTGGCAGGCCACAGGCCCCGACCTCCTTCCCGTACCGGCGTTTCCGTATTTCCGCTTTTCCTTTCCTTCTCCCCCCTTTTCAATTCCAGTCGCAGCGGTGTCGCTGCCGGCGCCAGAAACCTCCCCTCCAGTCGGCTTGAGCGGATGCGCGGCATCCGGAAAGGGGAGGTCTTTGCCTCGAATTCAATCGGCCCGGCCCAGCCGGACCGTTGGATAGCCCGGGCTAGTTACGACGGGTTGTAGTTGATGTTGTTTCTTTCCTGTTACTTGATATAGGAGGTTTGAAATGGCTACTGCTAAGAAACCCGCTGCCAAGAAGAAACCGGCCGCCAAGAAACCGGCGGCCAAAAAGGCTGCCGCCAAGAAGCCGGCCGCCAAAAAAGCTGCCGCCAAGAAGCCGGCGGTGAAGAAGGCTGCCGCCAAGAAGCCGGCTGCCAAGAAGAAGCCGGCTGCGAAGAAGAAGCCGGCTGCCAAGAAAGTCGCCAAGAAGAAGCCTGCGAAAAAGGCTGCTGCGAAGAAGAAGCCTGCGGCCAAGAAAAAAGCGGCCAAGAAAAAGCCTGCGGCAAAGAAAAAGGCTGCGAAAAAACCTGCGGCAAAAAAAGCGGCCAAGAAGAAGCCTGCAGCCAAGAAGGCAGCCAAGAAGAAGCCTGCGGCAAAGAAAGCCGCGAAGCCCGCTGCGAAATCTGCGGCAGCCCCTGCGCCCGCCGCGGCTGCACCGTCAACCGCTGCAGCTCCCGGCCTGAAGTCGTCGCTCAATCCTGCGGCGGCCTGGCCGTTTCCGACCGGCTCGCGTCCTTCCTGAGCCTCGGCGGACCGCCCGGATGGGTGGCCTGGTCGATACCTGACCGGGCCGCTCATCCGCGGTCCATTTCCGTTTTCTCCCGCTTTTCAGGCCTCCCAGGAGGCTCGCCTGGTTTTGTGTGCAGCGCACACGTGAATTGACAATGCCTATATAAATCAATAGAATTTCGTATATTGCGTTGCGGCATTTGTTCTAGGGGTTGGCGCCCATTCTGAAAATGGGATCGACCCTAAAATGAGTCCTCTTCGTTCAAAACCGGCTGGTCTGCCGGCAGGCGCGGTTCGCCAGCGCCAAACATCCCCCCGGAGCCATCGACGACGCGCAGAGTCGCGTCTGGCTTGCGGGACGGACAAGCCACGTGAAAGGAAAGCAGGCATGAGCATTGCGCTGACCACAAAATTTTTCAGGGAATCCGCCTCCGTGCTGGTGCACTTCGCTCATGGCGGTTTGCTGGTGACCGGCATGCTGGTGATGGTTCTGTTGTTCACCCATGTCAGCGGGGCCGAGGATCGCCAGGAGGGCTGGCGGCAAATCGGCGGCTGGATCGGCGCAGGGCGCGCCGAGCAGGCCGCCACCTCCGACGATCAGGAGCGGGCGGTCATGGGCGGAGAGATCAGGACCACGGTGGATTACCTGTCGCGCAAATACCGGGTCGCGGGAACTGCTGTCGAACCGCTGGTGGTGGCCGCCCGGACAGCGGGAGAGCGCCTGCGCCTCGACCCGATGCTGATCCTGGCCGTGATGGCGATCGAATCTGGCTTCAATCCGATCGCCGAGAGTCCGATGGGCGCGCAGGGCCTGATGCAGGTGATCCCGCGCTTTCACCAGGACAAGTTGGAAGCGCTGTCGGGCAGCGGCAGCCTGCTCGATCCGGCGGTGAACATCCAGGTCGGCACCATGGTGCTGAAGGAGTCGATTCGCCGTGCCGGCTCGCTCGAGGCCGGCCTGCAGCAGTATGCCGGCGCGGTGAGCGACGAAGAGGGGCTCTACGCCGCCAAGGTGCTGGCGGAGAGGCAGCGCATCGAGGCTGCCGCCAGGCGCGGCCGCCAAACCGGCGCCTGAAACTCAGCCCCCCAGATGGCGCGCCAGGCGCGCCACGCCTTCCGCCAGCTTGTCCTGCGCCACCGTATAGGCGAAACGTACGTGTCGCTGCGGCGCGTTGTCGCCGAAATCCAGGCCGGGCGTGATAGCCACGCCGGCCTGTTCGAGCAACTGGCGGGCGAAGGCCTCGCTGTCGCTCGTCAGCGCCGAACAATCCGCATACAGATAGAAGGCCCCGCGTGGCTCGGCGTCGATGCGCAAGCCCAGGCGGCGCAATGCCGGCAGAAGATAGTCGCGCCGCGCCGCGAACTCCCTGCGCCGAGTCTCGAGCAGCGCGATGGTTTCCGGCCGGAAGGCGGCGAGGGCGGCGTGCTGGGCCGGGGTCGACGGCGAGATGTAGAGGTTCTGCGCCAGCTTCTCGATGTCCCGCACGAAGCGCTGCGGGGCCACCAGCCAGCCCAGGCGCCAGCCGGTCATGCCGAAATATTTCGAAAAGCTGTTGATGACGAAAATGTCCTCGGACAGGGCCAGCGCCGTGGCGGCATCGGCCTCGCCCCCCCGGGGTTCCTTCGTGGCGTACGTGAGGCCGTGATAGATCTCGTCGACCAGCAACGCGCCGCCGCGCGAGGCGACGCAGGCTGCCAGTTCCGCCATCGCAGCCGCTGAAATCGTCGTCCCGGTGGGGTTGGCGGGCGAGGCGACCAGCAGGCCCTTGGTGCGCGGCGTCCAGCGCCGGGCGACCAGTTCCGCGGTCGGCTGATAATCGGCCTCCGGGCCGACGGCGAGCGGACGCGGCACCCCCTCCAGGGTGCGCACGAAATGGCGGTTGCAGGGATAGCCGGGATCGGGCAGCAACAGCTCGTCGCCCGGGTCCAGCAGCACTCCCAGCGCCAGCAACAGGGCGCCCGAGGAGCCGGCCGTGACCACGATCCGCTCGGGCGAGACGGCGAGGCCGTAGCGTGCCCGGTAAAAGCCTGCGATGGCCTCGCGCAGGGCGGGGATGCCGAGCGCGGGCGTATAGAAGATCCGGCCCTCGCGGATGAAGGCGGCCGCCGCCTCGATCACTTGCGGCGGAGTGGGAAAGTCCGGCTCCCCCACCTCCATGTGCACGATGTCGCGGCCCTCCGCTTCCAGCTGGCGGGCGCGGGTGAGCAGCTCCATCACATGGAAGGGCGCGATGTCGTTCATCCGCCGGGCGACGGCCGGCGGCCGGGTCTTGCCGTTCATGGCTGCTCAGGATAAATGAAACGGGCGCCCGCAGGCGCCCGTTTCAGCTGCGGCAAAAAGTCGGTCACTCCAGGGCGCCGAAACGCATGCGGAACAGCTCGCGCTTCAAGACCAGCTGTTTCGGCAGGCGCTCCTTCAGCTTGTCGAAGAGCTCGCCGTGCAGGTCGAGCTCCTCCTGCCACATCTGGGTGTCGACCCGGGTGAGTTCCTGAAACTGCTCGCGCTTGACTTCATCCATGCCGGTCCAGTCGAGGTCCTCGAAGCGCGGCATCCAGCCGAGCGGCGTCTGCTGGGCGCCGACGCGGCCCTTGACGCGGTCCACGATCCATTTCAGGACGCGCATGTTCTCGCCGAAGCCGGGCCACA
>JADLGU010000158.1 GCA_020849155.1 Rhodocyclaceae bacterium
ACCATGCGGCGCACGTCCTCCTTGCGGATCTTGCCCAGCGCGGTCTTCGGCAGCTGGCCGACGAAGACGACTTCCCTGGGATGCTTGTAGCGGGCGATGCGGCCCTCGAACAGCTTCAGCACCTGCGCCGCATCGAGGCTGCGGCCTTCCTTCGGCGCCACCACGGCGACGACGATCTCGCCCCAGCGCGAGTCGGGCCGGCCGACCACCGACGCCTCGGCGATGTCGGGGCAGTCGAGCAGCACGTTCTCGACCTCGGCCGGGTAGATGTTCTCGCCGCCGGAGATGATCATTTCCTTCTTGCGGCCGTCGACGTACAGGTAACCCTCGTCGTCGAGGTGGCCCATGTCGCCGCTGTGGAACCAGCCGTCGCGCAGCGCCTCGGCGCTGGCTTCCGGATTGCGCCAGTAGCCGAGCATCACGTTCGGGCCCTGAATGAGGATTTCGCCGGTCGCGCTCGGGCCGACATCGCGGTCGAGGTCATCGACGATGCGCATGCGGCAGTGCGGCGCCGGCCTGCCGGTGGAGCCGGCCTTGCGCTCGGCATCGACGGCCTTGACGTAGACGGCGATGGGGCAGGTCTCGGTGGAGCCATAAACCTGGATCAGCGGCACGCCGCGGGCATTGACGGCGCGGATCAGGCGCTCCTGGACGATGGTCGATCCGGTGGTGATGGAGCGCAGGCTGGAAAGGTCCGCAGTCTTCCAGCGCGGATGCGCCATCATCATGTCGAGCTGCGCCGGAACCAGCACGGTGAGCGTGATGCGCTCCTTCTCGATGGCGTCGAAGGTGGCCTCGACGTCGAAGCGCGGATGCAGCACCACCGTGGCGCCGGCGGCGAGTGCCGGCGTGGTCAGGTTGTTCAGCCCGCCGACGTGGAACAGCGGCAGCGTGGTGAGGATGCGGTCCTGTGCCGTCAGGTCGTGCATGTCGGCGCTGTTGGCGGCGTTCCAGGCCAGGGCGTCCTGCGAGAGCAGCACGCCCTTCGGCTTGCCGGTGGAGCCGGAGGTGTAGCAGATCAGCAGCGGCGTCTGCGGGTCGGGTACGGTGCGCGGCGCGGCTGCGGTGCCGGCGGCACAGAAGGCCTCCCAGCTTTCCCAGCCGTCGCGCGGCTGACCCATCACCACCTGGCGCAGATCACCCAGGCCGGACAGGATGGGTTCCGTCGGCACGACGAAGTCAGGCTCGACGCAGAGCACGACTGGCGTGCAGTCCTCCATCATCTGCCGGTGTTCGGGCGCGGCCAGGCGCCAGTTGAGCGGCATGAACAGCGCGCCGAGGCGGGCGCAGGCGAACAGCAGCGCCAGCATCTCCGGGCTGTTGAAGCCGAGATAGGCGACGCAGCTTTCGCGCTTGACGCCGGCGGCGACGAGCGCCGAAGCGAGCCGCTCGATTCTCTGCGCCAGCGCGGCATAGCCGATGTCGTGATTGCTAAATCGGATTGCCGTCCTGCCTGGCGTGGCGCCGGCATGGTGGTCGATCCATTGCGTGATCGGCTGCATCTCAGGCGCCGGTCACTTCAATCACCACGGCCATCGCCGTGTCGCCGGCGGCGCAGCCGGTGAACAGGCCCCAGCCGCCGCCGCGCAGGGCGAGTTCCTCGATCGTCTCGATGATGGCCCGCGTGCCCATCGGCGCCTGCGGGTGGCCCCAGACCAGCGAGCAGCCGAAATTGTTCATGTTCTTCAGGTCGGCGCCGGTCTCGCGCGCGAAGAACAGGTCGTTGATGGCGAAGGGGTTGTGCGTCTTGATCGCGGCGAGATCCTTGATCGCCTTGCCGGCCTGGGCGAGGGCCTGCCTGGCCGCCGGCACGGTGGCCTCGGGCATGTAGGCGAGCGGGGCGCGGGCGAGGCCGAAGCCGTGCAGGCGCACGGCGATCTTCGGATCGCGCGATAGTTCGCGCGCCTTCGCCGCCGTGGTCACGACGATGCCGGCGTTGCCGTCGGCCGGGTGAGTCTGGCCGCCGAAAGTGACCGTGCCGCCGTCCATGACCGGTTTGAGCTTGGCCAGGCCTTCCGGCGTGGAGTGGTTGATGCCTTCGTCGCCCTCCATCGTGCCGATCGCTTTCTTGAGATTAGGCGCTGGCACCTCGAAGGGCAGGGTCATGAAGCGCTTGAGGAAGGCCGCGCCGTTGTCCAGCGCCTGGCGGTATTGCTCCTCGCGGCGCAGCACCACCTCGTGCTGCTCGGCGGTGCCGATGCCGTGCTTCTTCGCCACGTTCTCCGCTGTGGTGAGCATGGAATGGCGGCCGAGCGGGTCGCAGCCGAAGTTGTCCATCACCCAGTCCTCGGCGCTGCCGGTGCCGCCGGGGCCCTTCGGGTTCGGGTAATAGAGGTGCGGGCCGTTCGAAGTGCGGTCGCAGTTGATCACCAGCGCCGTGCTGCAGAGACTGACTTCTATTTCCTGCACCGCCGCGAGGAGGGTGCGCACGCCGGTGGCGCAGGCCTGCATCAGGGTCGGGCCGCCGGCCTGGCCGGCGCCGACGAGGCCGGTCAGCCAGGGCAGGCCGTAGAAGGAATGCTTCTGCGGCACGGAAAAGCCGAGCG
>JADLGU010000159.1 GCA_020849155.1 Rhodocyclaceae bacterium
ACTGACGGAAGCCGTGCGCTTCGCCTGGGACTTCGCACCGAGCCGCTACCTGATCGGGCTGGTGGCCCTCGTCAGCTTCGTGGCAACGCCGTACGCTTCGCTGATGCCGGTGTTCGCGCGCGATCTGCTGGGAGGCGACGCGCGCACCCTGGGCCTGCTCGTCGGCGCATCGGGCGCCGGCGCCATGGCCGGCGTGCTGCACCTGGCAGGACGCCGCGTCTCAGCCGGGCTGGAGCGGCTGATCGCCGCGGCCGCCTGCAGCGCGGGGATCGGCCTGGCGCTGTTCTCGCAGTCGGGCATGCTATGGCTGTCGCTGGCGCTGCTACCGCTGGTCGGCTTCGGCATCATCACCGTCGCCGCCTCGGCCAACACCATCCTGCAACTGGTCGCGCCCGACGCCATGCGCGGACGCCTGGTCAGCCTGCACATCACCGCCTTCCTCGGCGTGATGCCGCTCGGCTCGCTCATCTACGGCATTCTTGCCGAACGCTTCGGCGCACCCGCGACGGTGGCCGCGGGCGGCCTGATTTGCCTGCTCGGCGCCGCCGCCTTCGCCAGCCGTCTCGGCGAAATGCGCAGCATGCTGGCGCCGCATTACGCGCGGCACTGAGCCTTGCTCGGCGCGCATCAATTAGATGGTTATCGTGGCGATATGAAAAAAGGCTGAAGACAAACCGTCCTCAGCCTTCTTTCCAATTTCAGGAAACAGCCTGTATTACTGGAACTTCATGCTGTAGGCAATGCCCAGCGAGTCCTGGTACATCTGAATTTTTTCATTGCCAGCGGCGACACCAAAACGGTTAAACAGGCTGGCTCCACTGACCGACTCCTTGAAGGCATGCATGTACGACATGGTCAGCTCGGAATCCTTGCTGAGGTTATAGGTGAAACCCAGGGTGAGATGGTCCTTGACCACGCCCGGAGCAAGGATGTTGAAGGTCACATCGCGGCTCTGGATCGGATTGTCCGTATGGTTGTAGCCGGCGCGGAGGGTCAGGTTCGAGTTGTACTGGTACTCGACGCCGATTTTGAACACATTCACATCGTCCCAGCCGAAGCCGCGGCAGTTGCTGCAGCCCAGGGAGCCAACCGTGAACCCGGTTAATGCCACGGCGTTGCCCGTATTGGTGCTCGGGTTGGAAACCGAGTTGATGCCGGAATAGTTGATGCGCTGGTAATCCGCGGCAATGGTCAGGGCCGGCGTGGCCTTGACGGCGATGCCGATATTGAAGTTCTCGGGCATGTCGAAATCGCCGCGCCCGGCAAACAAGTCCTTGTACTGGCTGAACTTGCTCATTCTCATCTTGGTGGAATAGGCGGCGCCGAGGGTGACGGAGTCGGAAAGCCTGCCCATCCATCCCAGGCGCAGGCCGAAACCATGCGAGCTGTCATAGCCGTTGTTGGTCAGATTGTTGTTGGTGGCGAATGTCCCTGGCGAAGGGGTGAAGCCCTGGAATCCGTCAAGGCCCTTGGCCTTGAAGCGCTGATAGCCGATCAGCGGAGAAATGCCCAAGGAGTGATCCTTGTTGATCTTCATGGCAAAGGTCGGCGCGATGACCAGTTGCATCAAGTCGATGCCGAGCCTGCCCGTGCCGCACAGCATGTTGTAAGAAGTCGCACCCGCCGCAACCGCGGTTCCGTTGAAGCCGTCGCACACCGTATCCACGACGCCCGGCGCGCCGGCTGAAATCTGCCCGCCCGGATAATCCGTATTCATGCCGCCGTTGCCATAAACGGTAACGCCCAGCGACATATTCCCGCCCAACATCTTGTTGTAGCCGAACTCCGGAACGGCGAAGAGATTGCTGCCGCTATCCACGTTCCCGCCGGTATTGATTCCAGCAGGGCTGCCAGTACGCTCCGCGCTGCGGCGCGGGCTGAACAGGTCCACACCGACATCCAGTCGATCGCCCACCCAGACCATGCTGGCCGGGTTATTGGCGCCGCCAAAGGTATCGGAGGCCATCGCCGTTGCGGCGCCGCCCATACCCTTGGCTTTCATGCCATAGCCATGCGAGAAATAGCCGTCGGTCGCCCAGGCGGCGGGCGCCAGGGTCATGGCCAACGTCGCTGCGGTGATTTTTATCCTGAACTTCATGTTTCTCCCCTCCTTGGTTTGCGTGAATGCTTGCCGCTTACATGTACAAACTGACATCGGCCTGCTGCGCCATTGGCAGGAACGTCGCCGCGCCGCAGTATTCCTTCACTTCCGGAATGAAATCGTCGCGCGTGAAGCCGAACAGGTCGACCGTCATCTGGCAGCCGATCATGTTCACGCCGGCCTCGATGCTCAGGCTGCGCAACTCGGGAATGTCGGCCACGCCGTTGTTCTTTATGGTCTGCTTCATGAGCATGGTCGCGACCGACTCGAAGCCTGGCAGATTCGACTGGATGAGGTTCGGCATGAGGAACTTGTTCCAGTCGATGCTCTTGAACCAGCCGGGGCCGAAAGGCATTTTCATCGGCATGCCGGGGTTGCCCAGCGGGCTGACCTTGAGGTCGCTGATATCCTTCTTCAGCAGGTTGAGGCCGTAGAAGGTGAAGAAGATCGAGACGTTCCAGCCCAGGGCGGCGGCCGTCGAGGCCAGAATGAAGGGTGGGTAGGCCCAGTCGAGGGTGCCCTTGGTGGCGATGATGGTCATCGAGGGCGTTTTAGCCGCCTTCAATTCCTCGAGTTTCTGAGGCAGGATTTCGTCGAGGCGCTGACGGATCAACGCATCCAGGGCGGCCTGGTCTGTAGGCATATTCAAGATGAACCTCCTCTTGTCCGGGCAGAGCAAAGTCAGACCTGCTCTCTCCCGCTATATCCAATTCATTAACGATTAATAATGTTCTAAGGTACTGCTGCCTGCCAGATGATTCTTCTTATTGGCCTATATTCCCCACATATGCTGCGCCGCGGCAGGGTGAAATGAAACGGCCCGGGACATGCCCGGGCCGTTGATGCGCAGGCTGAAATTACTTGCGCTTGATGAAGAACTCGTACTCCTTGCCCTTCTCCGCCGTCGAGAGCAACTCGTTGCCGGTCTGCTTGGCGAAGGCGGCGAAGTCCTTCACCGAACCGGGGTCGGTGGCCATGATGCGCAGCACCTGGCCGCTCGTCATTTCCGCCAGCGCCTTCTTGGCGCGCAGGATCGGCAGCGGGCAGTTCAGCCCTTTGGCATCCAGTTCCTTGTCGAAATTCATGTTTGCTCCTTTGCGTTAGGTGGGTCGTCGCGCCTGTATTTCAGACTGGCCTAATATACTTTCGCCCCCGACTCGGCGCAACCTGCCGGAGGCAATGTGGGGCATCGAATTTCTTTCTTGGGCAATTCATGAAACCGCCTGGTAGTACAGGTTCTGCGGATGATTGGCCTGGGCGAAGAAGAACCAGCGTTCGGCAACCAGGCCGAGGTATTGGATGAAAAAAGCCGCTGAGGCGAACCCGCCGGCGAGCAAGCCGAGCGGCAGGGCAAAGGCCAGTAGCAGGAAGACCCATTTCACCCGTTTCAGAAAAGCCGTGCTGCGGCCGTGGAAGAACTCGCGCGTGTTGAAAGATCCACCCATGGCGCCCTGCGCCTTCTGCGCGATGCGCGGGTGCTTGACGCCGATGGCCGTGCGCAGTCCGGATTTCGGCCGCAGGCGCGCATTGCGCACGAGCGAGGCGGCGCGGCCGATGAAAGCCAGCGCCGTCAAAATCATGGCCCAGCCGCCGAGGAATCCGGCCACCTCCGGCGCCGCGGCAGCCGCCAGGGCACAGGCCAGCACGAAACCCGAAGCCCCGCCCGGCAGGATGTAGTTGATCACCGTCAGCGGCGTGTGCCACTCCTGCAGGAAGCGCAGGCAGGCGTAGATCATGCCGGTGCACACGAACAGCGCGAACGCCAGCACGCTGCCGGCCACGCCGAGCATCGCCGTGGCGTTGACCGGCGCGCCGGAGGGCAGCGTCGCCAGCACCGGATTGATGCCGCTGAAATGCGCCGCGCCATAGAGGCACACCGTGCCCATGAAGGCAGGCAGCACGATCACCTCGCGTGAAAGCCAGGAAGTGCGCCACTTCGCCGCCGAGCGCCAGGCGCGTTCAGGGTGGCCGAGATGGAAGAAGGAGGCGATGAGGCCGGCGACAAGAAAGCCCAGGGCGACGGCGCTGCCCAGTGCGTAGAAGCGGCTGTCCTGCTGCGGCAGGAGGTCGAAGGCGGCGTAGGACTCGACGGTGAACAGGGCCAGGAACAGCCCTTGCCCAACGCCGATCAGCGTCGTCAGGAATATCACGGAGAACGCGGGATGCATGGCTTTACCAGGAGGTCACGTCGTCGAGCGAGGGCTCGGACTTGGCAGGCTTCGGTAGCCTGCCCTCGATCTTGAGCGGGTTGTCGGCGCGCACCAGCTCGTCGTCAAAGATGCGCAGCTGGGTCTTGCGCCGCGGCAGGTAATGGTTGGCCGGCTGCGTGCCCCACTCCGGCATCAGCTGATAGCCGCCGCTCTCGCGGATCGCCTTCGACACTTCCGATTCGGGATCGTGCACGTCGCCGAACAGGCGCGCGCTGGTCGGGCAGGCCTTGACGCAGGCCGGCTTGCGGTCGATCTCCGGCAGGCGGGTGTCGTAGATGCGGTCGACGCACAGCGTGCATTTCTTCCTCACCTTCTGCTGCTCGTCGATCTCGCGCGCGCCGTAGGGGCAGGCCCAGGAGCAGTACTTGCAGCCGATGCA
>JADLGU010000160.1 GCA_020849155.1 Rhodocyclaceae bacterium
ACAGCCGGCCAGCAGGGCGGCGGCGCTGAGGGCGAGCAGAGTGCGCATCATTTGTCTCCGAGGGAGTCGGCTTTCATCTGCAGCAGGTCGCGGTACTGGGTGTCCCGTCCCGCCGGGATGGCGGCGGGCTGGTCTGCCACCTGCCTGGCCAAGGCCGCCTGGTAGGCGGCACGGGCCTCCGCCTTCTTGCCCTGTGCGGCAAGCAGGTCGCCCCGGAGTTCGTTGAAGCGCGTGGCAAATGCCTGCGCCGGTTCTTCGGAAAGCAGCTTGAGCGCTTCGTCGAGCGCCTTCTCGTCGAACAGGACATGGGCCAGGCGCAGGCGGCCCAGATCGCGCAAATCCTTGTCGCGGGCCTTGTCGACTACCCATTGTAGTTGCGCCTTGGCGGTCTTCAGGTCGCCCGCGTCGAACTGCAGGCGGGCCGAAGTCAGGGCGGCCATGGCGGCATAGGCGGTGCCGGGATACTTGTCGATGAGTTCGCCGGCGGCCTCGCGCGCACGCTTGGCATCCCGCTCGGCGGCCGCCTTCTGCACGGCGGCATAGGCGGCGGAGGCTTCGGCAGCCTGCTTGCGCTGATAGTAATTCCAGCCCTGCCAGCCGGCCACCCCGATGGCAACGGCCAGCAGGATGCCCGTCACCAGGTTGCCGTACATCCTCCACCAGGTCTTCAGCTCCGAGATCTGTTCCTGCTCTTCAAGGTCAAACGTTGCCATCTTCATCCCCAAAAAGGTAATTGCCGATTTCCTCGGCCAGTTGCGCCAGCGGCACGCGCCGCTGCGGCTGTTCCTCGCGCAAGGCCTTGAGGCTGGCGCTTTCGCTGCGCGCCTCGTCCTCGCCGATGATCACGGCGAGCCGGGCGCCGCAGGCATCGGCACGCTTCATCTGCGACTTGAAGCTGCCGCCGCCACAGTGGAAGATCACGTCCAGTCCGGCGCCGCGCAGGCTTTCCGCGGCGCGGAAGGCCGGCGCCTGCGGTCCCGCGCCCTGGTGCACCACATACACGTCAGGCTCGGCACGCGCCGCCTGCCCCGCCTCCTCGCCGTGCTCTTCCTTCAGCAGCGCGACCAGGCGCTCGACGCCCATGGCGAAACCGCAGGCCGGCGCCGGCTTGCCGCCGAGTTGCTCGATCAGGCCGTCGTAGCGGCCTCCGGCGCAGACCGTGCCCTGCGCGCCCAGCTTGTCGGTCACCCACTCGAACACGGTCAGGTTGTAGTAGTCGAGGCCGCGCACCAGGCGCGGATTGATGCGATAGGGAATGCCGGCTTCCTTGAGCAGCGCCTGCACGCCGCCGAAATGCTCGAGCGAGGCCTCACCGAGAAAATCCATCAGCTTCGGCGCGCCCTCGATGAGTTCCTGCATGTGCGGATTCTTGCTGTCGAGGATGCGCAGCGGGTTGGAGTGCAGGCGGCGCTGCGCATCGGTGTCCAGCGCCTCGCGATGGCGCTCGAGGTAGGCGATCAACTCGGCGCGGTGTCGCTGCCGCTCATCCGCGCTGCCGAGCGAGTTGATCTCCAGCCGGATGCCGGTCAGTGCCAGCTCATCCCACAAGCGCGCGCACATGACGATCTGCTCGGCGTCGATATCCGGCCCGGCATAGCCGAAAGCCTCGACGCCGAACTGATGGAACTGGCGGTAGCGCCCCTTCTGCGGCCGCTCGTGGCGGAACATCGGGCCGGCGTACCAGAGGCGCTGCGGGCCGCCGTGCAGCAGGCTGTGCTGGAGCACGGCGCGCACGCAGGAGGCGGTGCCTTCCGGCCGCAACGTGAGTGCTTCGCCGTTGAGGGCATCGACGAAGGAATACATCTCCTTCTCGACGATGTCCGTGACCTCGCCGATGGCTCGGGCAAAGAGGGGTGTAGGCTCGACAACCGGCATGCGCATCGGCCGATAGCCGTAGGCGCGCAGCCAGCCGCGCACGGCATCGTCGAAGCGTTCCCACAGCTCGGCCTCGTCGGGCAGGATGTCGTTCATTCCGCGGATAGCTTGAATCGTCTGGCTCATTGCGAAATCAGTGCGTCTCCCGGCGCGGATACTTCCGCGCCACGTAATCGTCGACAATCGCCCTGAACTCTCTGGCGATGTCGTCCCCTTTCAGCGTGACGGTCTTCTCGCCGTCGACGTACACCGGCGCCACCGGCGTCTCCCCGGTGCCCGGCAGACTGATGCCGATGTTGGCGTGCTTGCTTTCGCCCGGGCCGTTTACTACGCAACCCATCACGGCCAGGGTCATGTTCTCGACGCCAGTATGGTGCAGCCGCCACTCCGGCATGCGTGCGCGCACGTGGGCCTGGATCTCCTGCGCCAGCTCCTGGAACACGGTGCTGCTGGTGCGGCCGCAGCCGGGACAGGCCGCCACCAGCGGCGTGAAGGCGCGCAGCCCCATGGTCTGCAGGATCTCCTGCGCCACCACCACTTCCTGGGTGCGGTCGCCGCCCGGCTCCGGGGTCAGCGACACGCGGATGGTGTCGCCGATGCCTTCCTGCAGCAGCACCGACAGCGCGGCAGTCGAGGCGACGATGCCCTTCGAGCCCATGCCGGCCTCGGTCAGGCCCAGGTGCAGCGGGTAGTCGCAGCGGGCCGCCAGCTCGCGATAGATAGCGATCAGGTCCTGCACCCCGCTCACCTTGCAGGAGAGCACGATGGCATCGCCGGGCAGGCCGAGTTCCTCGGCTTTGGCGGCACTCTCCAGAGCGGAAGCGACCATCGCCTCGCGCATGATCTGTGTCGCATCGCCGGGCTGCGGCCGCCGCGCGTTCTCGTCCATGAGGCGCGCCAGCAGAGCCGGGTCCAGGCTGCCCCAGTTCACGCCGATGCGCAGCGGCTTGCCGAATCGGCAGGCAAGTTCGATCAGTTGCGCAAACTGGTCGTCGCGCCTGGCGCCGCGACCGACGTTGCCCGGGTTGATGCGCAGCTTGGAGAGCGCTTCCAGACATGCCGGGTTGTCAGACAACAGCTTGTGGCCATTGAAGTGGAAGTCGCCGACCAGCGGCACCTCGAGGTTCATCGCCAGCAGGCGCTCGCGGATCCGCGGCACGGCGCGCGCCGCTTCCTGGGTATTCACCGTGAGGCGCACGATCTCGGAACCGGCGCGCGCCAGTTGCGCCACCTGCACGGCGGTGGCCACCTCGTCCGCGGTGTCGGTGTTGGTCATCGACTGCACGGCCACCGGATGGCCGCCGCCGACCGGCACGCCGCCCACGCGCACCAGACGCGTCTTGCGGCGAGCCGGCAGCCCGTCAGGAAGATCGGCAGCCATGTCCATCGGTCTATTCGAGGGTCAGCCGCGCCACTTCGACGCGCGTAGGCGGCCTCAGGTCGACCGGCTGTTCGTTGTAGTGCAGGCGCACGTGGGAAGCATTGCCGACCACCAGCTGGAAGGGTGGGCGCCCCTCCACCACCTGGGTGCTGCCCTTGGGATTCATTTGCGAAAACAGGATGCGCCCGCCGGCATCGCGGACCTCGACCCAGGAGTTGCCCTCGAAACTGAATACCAGCTGCGGCAGGCCCGTCTTGCCCGTCGCGGGTTGGGCCGCTTCCGGCGCGGGGGACGCCTCGGCCTGTGCCGCCGGCGCGACCGCCGGCTGCGGCAGCGCCAGCACGGTTTGCGGCCGCGCATCGCCCTGCGTCGCGGGGGCCGCGGCAGTGCCGCGAGTGGTCGAAGGAAAGCCGATGTCGAACAAATCGAAGTACGCCGCCAGTGCAATGCCCAGCGCAACCAGGGCGATCAGCGTGGCAGCTAGTTGGCCGCGGCCGGCGCGGCCGGGGCCGCTGGGCATTTTCACCCCGGCATTGACCGGCGCGATCAGTTCGACCTGGGGCAGCACCGCCCGGTCCTCCAGCGAGGCCAGCACCGGGGCCGCGTCGATTTTCAGCAGCTTGGCATAGTTGCGCACGAAGCCGCGAACGAAAGTGG
Source organism: Rhodocyclaceae bacterium (assembly GCA_020849155.1). Lineage (GTDB taxonomy): Bacteria > Pseudomonadota > Gammaproteobacteria > Burkholderiales > Rhodocyclaceae > Desulfobacillus. The sequence goes on from JADLGU010000160.1 coordinate 3,914, forward strand.
CGCCCGTCAGGCGCGAAAAATCCTCGTTCTCGATGGCCTCGATCTGCCGCGGGCTCATCTTGAGCGTGGCGGCCACCTCGGCGACAGCGATGCCGCGCGCCTCGCGCGCCATGCGCAGCTGGGCGCCTGGACCGGGCGAAGCCTGCGTCTCCAGGTCGGCGGCGGACTCCGTCACTCGTACTTCCCCTGCAGGAGGGCCTGGTGCTCCGGAGTGCCGGCGAATTTCCTGCGCAGCTGGGAGGCATGGCCGTTTTCGGCCTGGCGGTCGCCGATCTTGCGTTCGATGCGCACGCCAAGCCACAGCGACTCGGCGTTCGGCTCTATCTGCCGATGCAGTTCACCAAGATATTTCCTGGCGCTGAAGAAGTCGCCGCGCCGGAATGCCAACTGGGACAGATGGTAGATCGCCTGGCCGTTGCCTGCGTCCAGGAGCAGGGCGCGCTGGAAATTTTCCTCAGCCGCCTTGTCGTCCTTGATTCGCAAATAGCACAAGCCGGCATTGGTATAGGGCTTGGTCGGCGTCCTGTAGAGCGGATTGCCGGCGGCCGCCAGGAAATACTTGATGGCTTCCTGCTCGCGTCCGTTCTGGCAGAGGAACCAGCCGTAGTCGTTGGCGATTTGCGGGTCGCCCGGCGCCAGCTGGATGGCGCGCTCGAGGGCCGCCTGGGCTTGGGCGTTCTGGTTGAGCAGGATGTGCACCAGCCCCATCAGGTTGTAGGCAGGCGCATAGTTGGGATCGACCGCCGCGGCGATGCGCGCCTCTTCGAGCGCCACGGCCAGGTTGCCGGACTGCAGGTAGAGGGTGCCCAGTTCGGTATGCGTCTTGGCGCTCTTCTCGGCGAAGCCCGCCGGGGCTTGTTCCGAAACCGGGACGCTGGCCGGCCCCGGCCCGCTGGTTCCGCCGCCGCCACCGGCGCAGCCGGCAACCAGGATTGCGCAGACGATCAGGATGGCTCTAATCACGATGCTGCCTCCGCTAGAGTGATGGTGCGTTTGGTCCGGCGTCGGGTTCGATCGCGCACCTGCCCGGCCAGCTGGCCGCAGGCGGCGTCGATGTCTTCTCCCCGGGTCTTGCGCGTCGTCGTGACGATGTGAGCCTGCATCAGGATCTCGGCGAAGCGGCGCACCCGCAAGGCGGGCGAGCGCTTGAACCCGGAAGCCGGAAAGGGGTTGAAGGGAATCAGGTTGAACTTGCACGGCACCTCATGCACCAGGCGGACCAGTTCGCGGGCATGGGCGTCGCTGTCGTTGACGCCATCCAGCATGACGTACTCGAAGGTGATGAAATCGCGCGGCGACTTCTCCAGGTAGCGGCGGCAGGCGGCCATCAATTCGGCGAGCGGATATTTTCGGTTGATCGGTACCAGGCGGTCGCGCAGGGCGTCCTCGGGCGCATGCAGCGACACTGCCAGCGCCACCGGGCATTCGTCGCGCAGCCGGTCGATGGCCGGCACGATGCCGGAAGTCGACACCGTCACGCGACGGCGCGACAGGCCGTAGGCGTTGTCATCGAGCATCAGCCGCAGGGCTGCCACGACGTTCTCGTAATTCGCCAGCGGCTCGCCCATGCCCATCAGCACGACGTTGCTGATGATGCGCTCCGCGCAAAAGTCAGTCTCCGCGGGACGGCGCCCGGCCGGACCGCCGGACACGCGGAAATCGCCCAGCGCATGCTTCGCCCACCAGAGCTGGCCGATGATCTCGCCCGTCGTCAGGTTGCGGTTGAAGCCCTGTTTCCCGGTCGAGCAGAAGGCGCAGTCGAGCGCGCAGCCGGCCTGGCTGGAGATGCACAGGGTGCCGCGGTTCTCCTCGGGGATGAAGACGCATTCGACGGCATTGCCGTTGCCGACATCGAGCAGCCACTTGCGCGTGCCGTCCGCCGCCGTCGCATCGCGCATAACCTGCGGCAGGCGCACTTCGGCCAGT
>JADLGU010000161.1 GCA_020849155.1 Rhodocyclaceae bacterium
GGCGGCGCAGTCAACACATGGAGCGGGCGCAGCCCGCGAACAACCGTCACCCCCTTCCGCGGGAAGGGGGATGGGGGGAAGGTAGTCACCAATGAGTGAAGACAACCAGCAGCCCATAATAGTCAAGCGCATCAAGAAGGGCGGCGGCGGCCACCACGGCGGCGCCTGGAAGATCGCCTATGCCGACTTCGTCACGGCGATGATGGCCTTCTTCCTGCTGATGTGGCTGCTCGGCTCGACCGCCAAGGGCGACCTCAACGGCATCGCCGATTATTTCTCCACCCCGCTCAAGGTCGCCATGCAGGGCGGCTCGGGTTCCGGCGACGCCTCCAGCGTCATCATGGGCGGCGGCAAGGACCTGACGCGCAGCGCCGGCCAGGTCAAGCAGGGCGAGATCAAGGCCGAGAAAAAGACCGTCAACCTGCAGGCCCTGAAGGCCGAGTTGGAACGCAAGGAGCGCGAGAAGCTGGGCGAACTGAAGGACCGCATCGAGAAGGCCATCGAGGCCAACCCCTCGCTCGGCCAGTACAAGAAGCAGCTGCTGCTCGACATCACCAACGAGGGCCTGCGCATCCAGATCGTGGACGAGAAGAACCGCCCCATGTTCGATCTCTCCAGTTCCGACGTGAAGCCCTATATGCGCGACATCCTGCGCGAGATCGGCAGGGCCTTCAACGACGTCGACAACCGCATCGCGCTGTCCGGCCACACCGACGCCAAGCCCTTCGCCACCGGGGACAAGGGTATCGGCAACTGGGAACTCTCGGCCAGCCGCGCCAACGCCTCGCGCCGCGAGCTGATCGCCGGCGGCATGGCCGAGGGCAAGGTGATCCGGGTGGTCGGCCAGGCCTCGACCGTGCTGTTCGACAAACAGGATCCCTTCAACCCGCAGAACCGCCGCATCGGCATCGTGGTACTCAACAAGAAGACCGAGGAGGCGATCCTCGCCGACGGCATGCTGCCGCCCGAGCCCAAGGAAGCCGCCCCGGCCGAGAAGGCCGGCTGAAGCTTTTCTCCTCAAGTTTCCCGGCCAGAATGACGTAACCGGTACATCGGGTTACGCCGCCGGACCATGCATCCTGTCCAGGACGACCAGCAGGACCAGAACGACTCCCGCCCCGGCGCGCTGGCGCGGGAATGCGCCCGGCTGCGCGGCGAGGTCGACGCTTCGGGCGCGGTGCTCGACGAAGCCGCCGCCCGGCTGTCGCTCGGCTTCGCGGCGCTGGCGGAGGGCCTGGCCGAGCAGCCGGCCCTGCGCGGCGAACTCGACAGGATGGTGCTGGCCCTGCAGTCCCACGATGTCCTGAGCCAGGCGCTGGCGCGCATCGGCGCCCGCCTGGCGCAACTGGAAGCGCTGGCGAGCGGCAACGGGCCCGCGCCGGCCGCGGCCGCGCCAACCGCCTCGCCGCGCTGCAGCCTGCAGCCGGGCGAGATCGAGCTGTTTTGATCGGAGCGACATGAAGACCGTACTTGCCGTCGACGACTCGCCCTCCATGCGCCAGATGCTGGCCTTCACCCTGAAGAGCTCGGGCTACGAGGTCATCGAGGCGGTAGATGGCGTGGACGGCCTGTACAAGGCGCGCGCCGGCCAGGTGAGCCTGGTGCTCACCGACCAGAACATGCCGCGCATGGACGGCCTGACCCTGATCCGCCGCCTGCGCGGCCTGCCCGAGTACCGGCGCACGCCGATCCTGATGCTCACCACCGAGGCCAGCGCCGAGATGAAGGCCGAGGGACGCGCCGCCGGCGCTACCGGCTGGCTGGTGAAGCCCTTCGATCCGCTCAAGCTGATCGAAGTGGTGAAAAAAGTCATCGGTTAAAAGTCGGTCTGCGGAATACGGCGATGGCCATCGATCTCTCCCAGTTCCACCAGCTGTTCTTCGACGAGGCGGCCGAGCACCTGGCCTGCCTGGAGCGGCAGCTGCTCGGGCTGGACCTGGCCCGGCCCGAGGCCGAGGCCTTCAACGAGATGTTCCGCGCCCTGCATTCGGTCAAGGGCAGCGCCGCGACCTTCGGTTTCCAGGACATGGCGGCGCTGGCCCACGACGCCGAGAGTCTGCTCGGCCGGCTGCGCAAGGGCGAGATCGGTTTCGGCGAAGAGATGCAGGCCGCCCTGATCGAAGTCGGCGATCTGCTCAAGGCCCAGCTGGCGATTCACGCCGGGCAGGGCGGGCCGGGCGCCGATGCCGAACGCGTCCAGGCCGCCGGCCGCCGGCTGCTGGCGCTGGCCGAAAGCGGCCCTGCGCCCGCGCCGCCTGCCGCCGCCGACCGTGTCCCGGCCGTCGCCGAGGCGCCGGCGCAGGAAGAGGCCTACGGCTTCTTCGTCGAGCCGACGCCGAGCGCCGAAGTGCATGCCCTGCCCGAAGCGCCCAAGACGGCCCACGCAACAGCAGCCGAGGGCTCGATCCGCGTCGGCCTGGGGCGGGTGGATCGTCTGGTGAACCAGGTCGGCGAGCTGGTCATCACCCAATCCATGCTGCTGCAGGCCGCCGGCCTGCTCGATCCGCTGGTCCACGAGCGGCTGTTCAACGGCCTGGCCCAGCTCGAGCGCAACAGCCGCGAGCTGCAGGAATCGGTGATGAGCATGCGCATGGTGCCGATCTCGACGGTGTTCGGCCGCTTCCCGCGCCTGGTCAAGGACCTCGCGCGCAAGCTCGGCAAGCAGGTGGCGCTGCAACTGCATGGCGAAGCCACCGAGCTCGACCGCGGCCTGGTCGAGCTGATCGCCGATCCGCTCACCCATCTGGTGCGCAACAGCCTCGACCACGGCATCGAGGCGCCCGAGATGCGGCGCACCGCCGGCAAGCCGGAGCAGGGCCTGCTGATCCTCTCGGCGCACTGCCGCGGCGGCAACATCGTCATCGAAGTACGCGACGACGGCGCCGGCCTGAACCGCCAGCGCATCCTCGCCAAGGCGCGCGAGCACGGCCTGGCCGTCGCCGAGGGCGCCGTCGATGCCGAGGTCTGGCAGCTGATCTTCGAAGCCGGTTTGTCCACCGCCGAAGCGGTCAGCGACGTCTCCGGGCGCGGCGTCGGCATGGACGTGGTGCGCCGCAACGTCGCCAACCTGGGCGGACGCATCGAGGTGGATTCGCTGCCCGGTGTCGGCAGCCACTTCACCTTGCGCCTGCCGCTCACCCTGGCGGTGGCCGACGGCATGCTGGTCGGCGTCGGCGCCGAGACCTTCATCCTGCCGCTCGACCATGTCGTCGAGTCCGGCCAGCCGGCCCCCGGCCAGGTGCGCGCGGTGCGCGGCGGGCTGGCGCGGGTCTATGAACTGCGCGGCGAGCTGCTGCCGCTGATTCCCCTGGCGCAGGTCCTCGGTCTGCCCTCCGGCGCGGCGGATTTCGAGCAGGGCATCGTGGTGGCGGTGGAGGCCGGCGGCACCCGTCAGGCCCTGTTCGTCGACCGGCTGCTCGGCCAGCAGCAGTTCGTGGTGAAGAGCCTGGAGGCGAATTTCCGCAAGGTGCCGGGCTTCTCCGGCGCGACCATCCTCGGCGACGGCCGGGTGGCGATGATCCTCGACGTGCCGGCTTTGCCGGCCCTGGCCGGCGCCGTCCTGGCGCGCGCCGCCTGAACCCAAGGAGCAGACATGCAGAACAACGTGACGACCCTCTCCCAGCCGGCCCCGGCGGCGGCCCGCAGCGCCTGCGAGGTGCTGGCCATCACCCTCGGCGCCGAGGAATACGCCATCGACATCCTGGCGGTGCGCGAGATCCGCAGCTATGGCGGGGTGACGCCGATCGCCGGCGCGCCGCCGCACATCAAGGGCGTCATCAACCTGCGCGGCGCCATCGTGCCGGTGGTCGACCTGCGTCTGAAGTTCGGCGTCGGCGCCGCCGAGTACACGCCCTTCACCCTGACGGTGATCGTCGAGGTGAATGGCCGCACGGCCGGCCTGGTGGTGGATGCCGTTTCCGACGTGCTGAGCCTGCCGGCCGAGGCCGTCCTGCCGGCGCCGGAGGTGGCGGCGGTGTTCGATAAGAGCAGCATCCTCGGCCTGGCCGCGCTCGACGCGCGGATGCTGGTGATGCTCGACGTGGCGCAGCTGCTGGCCAGCCCGGAGATGGGGCTGGTCGAGCGGCAGGCCGCCTGACAAGGAGAACGGCAATGAAGCGCAACCTCCCCGTGACCCAGCACGAATACCTCCTGCGCGACGGCGTGCTGATCGTCACCCGCACCGACCCGAGGGGGATCATCACCTACGCCAACGCCGACTTCATCGAGACCAGCGGCTTCACCGAAGAAGAGCTGATCGGCAAGGCCCACAACATCGTGCGCCATCCCGACATGCCGGCGCAGGCCTTCGAGCAGATGTGGAACGACCTCAAGGCCGGCAAGACCTGGACCGGCATCGTCAAGAACCGGCGCAAGAACGGCGACCACTATTGGGTCGACGCCACGGTGACGCCGGTGCACGAGGACGGCAAGCTGGTCGGCTATATGTCGGTGCGGCGCAAGGCCCCGCGCGTCGCCGTCGAAGTGGCCGAGCGCAGCTACGCGGCGCTGCGCGCCGAGACCGAGGCGCGCCAGCCGCGCCGCGCGGCGGCGGCCCAGCCGGCGAGGCAAGGGGAAGGCGTCATGGAGGCGGCGCCGGCGCTTGGTTGTGTCGGCAAGCTGAAGGTCGGCGGCCGGCTGAATGTGCTGGCGGGATTCTTCGGCGTCCTGCTGCTGATCGGCGCGGCGATCGGCCTGAACGGCATGTCGCAGGGCAACGAGGCGCTCGGCCGGCTCTACCAACGCCAGCTCGAACCGATGCTAGCCCTGGAGAAGATCATGGCCCTGACCGCCGAGAGCCGCGGCGAACTGCTGCTGGCTCTCCAGCATCAACCGGGGACGCCCTTCGCCAAGGTGCACGACCATGCCGTCAGCCGGCACAGCGAAGCCGTCGAGCGCAACCGCCAGGCGGCCGACGCGTTGTGGCGCGACTACCTGGAACGGAGCGGCCTGAAGGACGACGAAACAGCCCGGGCCTTCGCCGCGGCGCGGCAGCGCTACGTGCAGGAAGGCCTTTTGCCAGTGCTGGCCGAGCTCGGCCGGGGCCGTTACCGCGAGGCCAATGCCGCGATCCTGGAGCGGGTGAACCCACGGCATGCCGAATTGGCCCGGCTAGGCGCGCTGCTGGCCGAACGCGAGCTGGCCAGAGCCCGCGCCGAATACGAGGCGGCCCAGTCCCGCTTCAACACCGTGACGACCCTGGTGGCCATCGGCCTGCTGCTGGCCGGCGTCGTCGGCTGGCAGCTGGCCAGCCTGATCCGCCGCTCGGTCACCCGGCCGTTGGCCGAGGCGCGGCGGGTGTTCAACGCCATCGCCGAGGGCCGCCTCGACAGCCGCATATTTATCGCCGGCCAGGACGAGCTGGCCGAGCTGCTGCACCAATTGCGCGCCATGCAGAACAAGCTGGCCGCCGATGTCGGCGAGATGCAGCGCCTGAACGAGGAGAACGGCCGCATCCGCAAGGCCCTCGACAAAGCCTCCACCAACATGATGATCGCCGACAACGATTGCAACATCATCTATCTCAACGAGTCGGTGCGGACCCTGTTCGGCAGCGCCGAGGCCGACATCCGCCAGGATCTGCCGGCCTTCCACGCCGCCGGCCTGCTCGGCACCAACATCGACGTCTTCCACAAGGACCCGGTGCGCATCCGCCGCACGATCGAGGCCATGCGCGGCGAGCATCGCGCCCAGATCCGCCTCGGCGGGCACACCTTCAGCCAGGTCACCAACCCGGTGTTCGACGCCGACGGCGCGCGCATCGGCACGGTGGTGGAGTGGAACGACCGCACCGCCCAGGTGGCGGCCGAGGCCGAGCTGGCGCGCCTGCAGGAGGCGGCGCTGGCCGGCGATTTCACCGTCCAGATCGAGCTGGCCGGCAAGGAGGGCTTCTTCCGCGAGCTGGCCGAGCGCATGAACCAGTTGAACCGCGTCGTCGCGGGCGGCCTGGAGGAGACCGCCGCGGTCCTGCAGGCCCTGGCCGCCGGCGACCTGACGCGCCACGTCGAGAGCGAGCAGCGCGGCATCTTCGGCCACCTCAAGGCCGACACCAATGCCTGCGTGGACAAGCTGCGTGAGATGGTCGGCCGCATCACCGAGTCGGCCGAGGCGGTGCGCATCGCCACCGACGAGCTGACCACCGCCAACATCGAATTGTCGGCGCGCACCCAGCAAACGGCCTCCAGCCTGGAGGAGACGGCCTCGGGCATGGAAGAGCTGGCCGCGGCGGTGAAGAGCAACGCCGACAGCGCCGGCGAGACCAGCCGGATGGCGGCGCGCTCCAATGCCGCCGCCTTGCGCGGCGGCGAGACGGTCGGCCGCATGGTCGACGCCATGCGCAGCATCGAGGAGAGCGGCCGGCGCATCGCCGAGATCATCTCGATGATCGACAATATCGCCTTCCAGACCAACATCCTGGCGCTCAACGCCGCCGTCGAGGCGGCGCGCGCCGGCGAGCAGGGCCGCGGCTTCGCCGTGGTGGCGGGGGAAGTGCGGGCCCTGGCCGGGCGCAGCGCGGCGGCGGCCAAGGAGATCAAGGGCCTGATCGCCGATTCGGTGGCGCGCGTCGACCAGGGCAGCCGCGAGGCGGCCGAAGCCAGCGCCAGCATCGAAGAGGTGATGGCCGCGGTGGGCGAGGTGACGCGCTTGATGGCGCAGGTGGCCGGCACCTCGCAGGAGCAGACCGCCGGCATCGAGCAGGTCACCGAGACGGTGTCGCAGATCGACGAGGCGACCCAGCAGAACGCCGCCTTGGTGGAGGAAGTGGCGGCCACCGGCGAGACGCTCGGCGGCCAGGTGCAGAGCCTGGTGACCAGCGTGCGCAGCTTCCGCCTCGGCACCGAGCCGCTGGCGGCGGTGCCTTCCAGGCCGGCGCCGGCACAAAAAGCCCGGCCCGACGGCCGGCCGCTGCCGAAGATCCGCCGGGTGGCCGGCGGTGCCGACGGCGACTGGGTCGAGTTCTGATGAGCACCGCCCAGGCACGCGAGTTCGAGTTCACCGCCGCCGACTTCGAGCGGGTGAGGAAGCTCATTCACGAGCATGCCGGCATCGCCCTTTCCGGCGCCAAGCAGGACATGGTGTACAGCCGTCTGGCGCGGCGCCTGCGCGCCGTCGGCGACAAGACCTTCGCCCAGTACCTGGCGCGGCTGGAGCGCGGCGACCGCCGCGAATGGGAAACCTTCATCAACGCCCTGACCACCAACCTGACCTCGTTCTTCCGCGAGGGCCATCATTTCGAGACCCTGGCCCAGCATCTGGTCAAGCTCGGCGGGCGGCGGCCGATCCGAATCTGGTGCAGCGCCGCCTCCACCGGCGAGGAGCCCTACTCGATCGCCATGACGGCGGTGGACGCCTTCAACAGCTTCACCCCGCCGGTGGCGATCCTGGCCAGCGACCTCGACACCAGCGTGCTGGCGCAGGGCGAGGCCGGCATCTATCCGCAGGAGCGCGTCGACAAGCTGCCGCGCGAGAGCGTGGCGCGCTTCTTCCTGAAGGGCGCCAACGGCCAGGCGGGCCAGGTGCGGGTGCGGCCGGAGCTGCAGCGGCTGATCAGCTTCAAGCGCATCAACCTGCTCGACGCCAACTGGCCGGTGGAAGCGCCGCTCGACGCCATCTTCTGCCGCAACGTGATGATCTATTTCGACAAGCCCACGCAATACCGGATCCTGCAGCGCTTCCTGCCGCTGCTGCGCGAGGACGGGCTGCTCTTCGCCGGCCATTCGGAAAGTTTCCTGCATGCCGGCGACCTGTTCCGGCCGCTGGGGCGGACCGTCTATGCCCGCGCCGACATCAAGCGCTGAAGCCGACAGCCGCGATAGCGACTTCGGCCGCCCGTCGGTGCGGGTGCAGCCGGGCGAGCACTACGTCACGCGGCGCGACGAGCTGATCGTCACGGTGCTCGGCTCCTGCGTCGCAGTGTGCCTGCGCGACGCCGAGCGCGGGGTGGGCGGGCTCAATCATTTCCTGCTGGCGGAGAGCGCCGACGACGGCCCGGCCGGCGCCTCGGCGCGCTACGGCGCCTACGCCATGGAGCTGCTCATCAACGACCTGCTCAAGCTGGGCGCCCGGCGCGAGCGCCTGCAGGCCAAGGTCTTCGGCGGCGGCCGGGTGCTGCCGGCGCTCAACGGCCGCCTCATCGGCGAGCGCAACGCCGCCTTCGCCTTCGATTACCTGAAGACCGAAGGCATCGCCGTGCTGGCCCGGGACGTGCTGGGCGAGACGGCCCGCAAGATCGCCTTCCTGCCCTCGAGCGGCCGGGTCTGGGTGCGGCGCCTGGAGCGCAGCCAGGGCGGCGCGGTGTTCGGCGCCGAGCGGCGCTGGGCCGCCAGGCAGCCGCCGCAGGCCGACGGCGGCGTGGAGCTGTTCAAATGATCCGGGTGCTGGTGGTCGACGACTCGGCGCTGTGGCGGCTGCTGCTGACCGAACTGATCAACGCCGGCGGCGACCTCAAGGTCATCGGCGCGGCGCCCGACGCGCAGACGGCGCGCGAGATGCTGCGGGCCCTCAACCCCGACGTGATGACCCTGGACATCGAGATGCCCGGCATGGATGGGTTGAGCTTCCTCGGCGAGACGATGCGCAGCCGTCCCCTGCCGGTGATGATGGTCTCGGCCTACGGCGCGCCGGGCTCCGAGAAGGCCTTGCGGGCGCTGGAGCTGGGCGCTGTCGACGTCCTGGAGAAGCCGGGCGGCAAGTCGCTGGAGGCGCTGCGCCGCGGCGCCGAGGACATCCGCGATCGCCTGCGCGCCGCCGCCGGCGCGCGGATCGCCGGCCGCCGCCAGGCCGGCGCGCCGGCCACCGCCGTGGTTCCCGCCGGCGTGCATTTCGCCCCCGGCCGGCTGGTGGCCATCGGCGCCTCGACCGGCGGCACCGAGGCCATCAAGGAAGTGCTGACCCGTTTTCCCGAGAAAATGCCGGGGATGGTGATCGTCCAGCACATGCCGGAGAGCTTTACCGCCTCTTTCGCCAAGCGCCTCGACAGCCTGTGCCGCGTCCGCGTCAAGGAGGCGGCCCACAACGAACGCATCCTGCCCGGCACCGCCTACCTGGCGCCCGGCCATTCGCACCTGCTGGTGCGCCGCATCGGCGGCCACTACTTCACCGAGCTGTCGCGCGGCGAGCCGGTGAATCGCCACCGGCCTTCGGTGGATGTGCTGTTCCATTCGGTGGCCGAGGCGGCCGGCGGCCAGGCCATCGGGGTGATCCTCACCGGGATGGGCAAGGACGGCGCCCCCGGCATGCTGGCCATGCACCGGGCGGGGGCCTGGACCCTCGCCCAGGACCAGGCCAGCTGCGTGGTGTATGGCATGCCCCGCGAGGCGGTGGCGCTGGGGGCGGTCGACGAGACCCTGCCCCTGGAGCAGATCGCCGCCCGGGTGGTCTCCCGCCTGGCCACCGCCGAACGGGCATGTGGCTGATAACCAAAGACATACATTTCTAAAGCCTGGCCGCGGCCTGCCGTTAAGTATGGACAAGGGGCGCGCGGACGGCCGGGGATGCCCGGGCGCGGCTCCGACATAAAACGGGAGTGCGACCATGAACCATACGGGTACCACCGCAAAAATCATGATGGGATTCATCCTGCTCGGCATCGCCCTGGCGGGCGGCGGCCTGCTGGCCAGCCATTTCCTCGGCGGCGGGTTGGGCGGCAGCCTGGTGGCCTATCACCTGCTGGCCGGGCTGGCGGGGGGGCTGGTGCCCTTCCTGGTGCTCAAGTCCAGCCTGCTCGATCCCCTCTCCGAGATGCGCCGCACCATCCAGACGACGCGCGCCGACGGCGACCTGTCGCGCCGCTCGCCGGTGATCGGCAGCACCGCGACCCAGGAGGCGGCCAAGGCCTTCAACGACCTGATGGAAAGCTTCCAGGGCATCATCGGCAAGGTCTGCTTCAATTCGCTGCAGGTGGCCGAGGCGGCCGAGAAGCTGATCCAGGAATCCAAGCACGTGGCCGGCGGCTCCGACAAGCAGCGCGGCGCGGCCTCGGCGACCATGCACGCCATGGAAGAGATGAACATCGGCATCAACCAGGTGGCCGAGAACGCCGAACTGACGGCGGCCAACGCCCAGTCGGCGCGCGAACTGTCGAAGCAGGGCGCCGACATCGTGGACCGCGCTTCGGCCGAGATCGAGCGCATCGCCCAGTCGGTGGCGCAGTCGGCCCAGGTGGTGGCGGCGCTGGGCGAACGCTCGCAGGCCATCTCCGGCATCGTCCGCACCATCCACGACATCGCCGACCAGACCAACCTGCTGGCCTTGAACGCCGCCATCGAGGCGGCGCGCGCCGGCGAACAGGGCCGCGGCTTCGCCGTGGTGGCCGACGAAGTGCGCAAGCTGGCCGAGCGCACCACCGCCGCCACCGGCGAGATCAGCGCCATGATCGGCGCCATCCAGAGCGAGACCCAGACGGCGATCTCCAGCATCCAGCAGGGCAGCACCCAGGCGCGCTCCGGCGCCGAGCTGGCGCGCCAGGCGGCCGAGTCGCTGCAGCAGATCAATCTCGGCGCCCAGCAGACCATGGAGAAGGTCGAGGCCATCGCCAGCGCCATCCAGCAGCAGAGCGCCAACGGCCAGAACATCACCGGCCACGTCCAGGACATCCTGAAGATGGCCGAGGACAACGACGCCACCGCCGGGCGGGCGCTGCAGGAGGCCAGCCAGCTCGACACCCTGGCGCTCAACTTGAAGGAGATCAGCAACGTCTTCAGGCTGGGCGAGCGCGGCGAGGCGGCGATGGCCATCCACAAGCGCATTCCGGCCCTCGGTGAGAAGGCCGCCAAGGACATCGGCCGGGTGCTGGAGGACGCGGTGAAGAGCGGCCAGGTCAAGCTCGACGACCTGTTCGACCACAACTACGTGCCGATCCCCAACACCAAGCCGCAGAAATTTTCGACCAAGTTCGACGTCCTCACCGACAAGCTGTTCCCGGCGGTGCAGGAGCCGATCCTGGAGGGCAACCAGGAGGTCGGCTACGCCGGGGCGGTGGATGTGAACGGCTATTTTCCGACCCACAACAAGCGCTACACCAAGCCGCTCACCGGCGACGAGAAGGTGGACTTCGCCAACAACCGCACCAAGCGCATCTTCAACGACCCGGTGGGCAAGCGTTGCGGCAGCCACGAGCAGAAGTTCCTGCTGCAGACCTACCGCCGCGACACCGGCGAGATCTACCACGACCTGTCGGTGCCGATCTACGTCCAGGGCCGCCACTGGGGCGGCTTCCGCATCGGCTACCGGACGGAGTAGCGCCGCCCGCCGGGCCGCCGTCACCCCCTTCCAAGGGAAGGGGGATGGGGGGATGGTTGTCCAGTGAGCAAGCAGTTGATCGGTGAGGATTAAAGCGATATAGTTTTGCGGAAATTCAATCAATCCAGCGGAACCGCGGCGCCCTGAACCGCCTCGCCTTCCGCCGTCCCACGGACACCGACTTTTCGGGTTTTATCTTTTCCCTGCCCCGACTTTGCAGGCCACGGCTTTGTTGCGGAGCGGGGATGAACATACTGACGCAGGATTGTTCCGAGTTGCGGCCGGTGGGTTTCGGGCGGGTGTGGCTGTGCCGCCTGCTGAAGCCGACCCTGGGCAAGAAACTGCTGCTGGTGTTCGCCGTTCTGGCGCTGACCGGCGCCGCCAATTTCCTGGCTTTCGAGAGCGTACTGGCCAATGCCCGCGGCCTGACCGCCCTGGTCAATGTCAGCGGCGGTCTGCGCTGGCTGTCGCAGGGCATCCAGCTCGACACCTTGCGCATCCTGCGCGGCGACAAGCAGGATCGCGCCGCTATCGACGCCAAGCTGGCCCGGCTCGAGGAGACGATCCGCTCTCTGGAGAATGGCGGCAGCGCCCAGGGCCTTTCGATCCGCGGCCTGCCCGATGAGCTCGCCGCCCGGATCGTGGCCTTGCGGCTGGCCGGCATCGAATTCGGACAACAGGTCCGGCTGACGCTCGCGGGCCAGGCGCAGGAAGCCGAAACCGCCGCCCGCCTGGAACGCCTGCATGCCGGCGGCGCGGTCATCCTGAATGCCGCCGATGCGATCGCCGCCCGTCTGACCGATGAGTCGCAGCGGCTGGAGCGGGAGGCCATCGACAAGCTGCTCCGCCTCGGCCTGCTCGACATGACCATCCTGCTCGGCCTCTGGCTGGCGGTGCGCCTGCGGGTGATCCACCCGCTCAGAAAGCTGGCCTCGGCCAGCCGCCGCTTCGCCCGCGGCCAGCACGCGGCGCGCAGCGGCTTCCGCTCCTTCGACGAGATCGGCCAGCTCTCCGCGGCTTTCGATGCCATGGCCGACGAAGTCGAGCGCGACCTGAAGGCGCGCCGCCAGGCCGAGGCTTCGCTGGCCGGCATGAACGCCGAGCTGGAGCGGCGGGTGGCCGAGCGCACCCGCCAGCTGGCCCAGTCGAACCGCGAACTGGAAGCCTTCAGCTATTCGGTGTCGCACGATCTGCGCGCGCCGCTGCGCGGCATCAACGGTTTCGCCGGCCTGCTGGAGGAGCACTGCCAGGGCTGCCCTCAGGACGAGCCGCGCGAATACCGGGAGCGCATCCGCCGCGCCAGCCTGCGGATGGGCAAGCTGATCGACGACCTGCTCGACCTGTCGCGCCTGACGCGTAGCCGGATCAATCCGGAGCGGGTCGATCTCTCGGCGATGGCGCGGGCCATCCTCGAGGAGCGGGCGGTGGCCGAGCCGGGGCGGGCCGTCGAGATCGAGGTGCAGGAGGGCCTGCAGGCCGAGGCCGATGCGACCTTGCTGCAGGCGGTGCTCGAAAACCTGCTCGGCAATGCCTGGAAATTCAGCGCCGGGCGGACGCCGGCGCGGATCGTTTTCGGCTGCCGCCAGATTAACGGGGAGCCGGCGTTCTTCGTCGCCGACAACGGCGCCGGCTTCGACATGCAATACGCCAGCAAGCTGTTCGGCGCCTTCCAGCGGCTGCACAAGCCGGAGGAGTTCGAGGGCAACGGCATCGGCCTGGCCATGGTGAACCGCATCGTCGGCCTGCACGGCGGCCGGGTCTGGGCCGAGTCCAGCCCCGACGCCGGGTCGAGGTTCTACTTCACCCTGGCGCGCCAGGAGCAGGCGGCGGAAGCCGGTTATGCCTGAGGTGACCCGCTGCCTGAAGTCGTCGCTGCGCCAAGCCATCGAGGCGCAGACCAGGGGAGGCATCGCCCAGGCCCTGGTGCCGATGTACATCTTCGATCCCGACAGCCTGATGATCCTGGCGGCCAACGAGGCCGCGCAGCGGCTCTATGGCTACAGCGAGGCTGAGTTCCTGCGCCTGAACCTGTACGACATCCGGCCGGCCGAGGAGATCGAAAGGACCCGGCAGTTCGTCGTCGGCGAGAAGCCCGACGGCCTGTGGTTCTCCGGCGTCTGGAAGCACCGCACCAAGCAGGGCCGGATATTCACCGTCAGCGCCATGGGCATCAAGGTCGTGCATCGCGGCAAGATGGCGGTGCTGGCGATCCTCACCGACCTGACCCAGACCATGCGCCTGCCGGGCAGTTCGGCCCAGGCCGGCAACGCCATGTTCCCCTTCGCCGAGCAGATGGACGAGGTGTGCTGGATCCGCAACCTCGACGACAACCGGCTGATCTACCTCAGCCCGGCCTTCGAGCGCGTGTATGGGCTGCCGCTGGCGGCGGGCTATGCCGACCAGAACGTGGTGCTGCCCCTGGTCCACCCCGAGGACGTCGACGCCGTGCGCCGCTACAGCTTCCGCACGTCCGGGGAGGCGGCGCGCCTGGAGTATCGCATCCGGCGGCCGGACGGCGCCGAGCGCTGGCTGTCCTCGCGCAGCTTTCCGCTCGAGGACGCCGCCGGCGCGCGCATCATGGCCGGCATCGTCGAGGACATCACCGAACGCAAGCAGGCCGAGCAGCGCCGGCTGGCGGCGGTCGAGGAGCAGCGCGACGCGCTGGTGCGCGAGGTGCATCACCGCATCAAGAACAGCCTGCAGGGGGTCTCCGGCCTGCTGCGGCGCTTCGCCGCGGCCCATCCCGAGCTGGCGCCGCCCCTGGCCGAGGCCGCCGGCCAGGTGCAAAGCATGGCGGTGGTGCACGGCCTGCGCGGCCGCCGGCTGGCCGGCCGGGTCGAGCTCTGCGACCTGGTGCGCCAGGTTGCGGCGAACGCCGAGTCGCTGATGCAGGCCCGGCTGGCGGTCGAGCCGCTGCCGCACTGCGATCCCTGCCTGGTGATCCGCGAACAGGACGCCGTGCCGCTGGCGCTGGTCATCAACGAGCTGATCTTCAATGCCATCAAGCATGGCGCCGGCGGCGGCCTGCCGCATCTCGGCTTGCGCATCGACCCGGCGCGGGCGCGCGCCGAGTTGCGGGTGGCCAACAGCGGCCGGCTGCCGGCGGGATTCGATCCGGCCGGCAGCGCCGGTTGCGGGCTGGAGCTGGTGGCGATGCTGCTGCCGCCGCAAGGCGCCCGTCTCGACTGGTCCCAGGCCGGCGGCGAGGTGGTGGCGGAATTGCGCCTGGAGCCGCCGGTGCTCTCTTCGGCCACCGGCCAGCCGGTCGAGCCCTCGCCCGGGAAAAGTCGGTCTCCCTGATACGGCGGTCGCGGGCCGGTTTTATTGGCCGGACTCCCAATCGATCCCTAAAGTTTGTCCGGCTCCGGCCGATAACCTCGTCATAACAGGCTTCAAGCCGCATCGCCCAGACAGCGCGACGCGGTCATTTTCCCGATCTCCCTTTCCCGCATTCCGGCCTCGGCCCCTGCCGTCGCGGGTGGGCTCAACTCTTATGACTAGGAGACGACCATGTTCGGTCAGCTGACTGTCGCAAAGCGTCTGGCGCTGGGGTTCGGCGTCATGGTGCTGCTGCTGGTGGGGATGTTCTTTCTGGGCATCCAGCGCCTGGGCGATGTGAATCGCGCCCTCGACGATATCGTCAACGGCAAATGGATCAAGGTCGGCCTGCTGCAGGCAGGTCTGGCCGGGGTAAACGAAATCGGCCTGGGGGCGCGCGACATGGCCATGGCCGCCAGCAAGGAGGCGCGGCTGGAGGCGAAGGAGCGGATCCTCGCCGGCCGCGCCGGCATCGGCAAGGCCTGGGAGACCCTCAGGCCCCTGCTCGACCAGCCGAAGGGCAAGGAGCTGTTCCAGCAGATCCTCGACAGCCGCAGCCAGTACATCGACAACCAGAATCAGGCCATCCGCCTGGTGGACGAGGGCCGGCAGGAAGAGGCCCGGACCTTCATCGCCGGGGAGTTCCGCCGCACCGCGAACGAGTACCGCCAGCGCGTCAATGCCCTGGTGGCCTTCCAGGGCGAATTGATGGACCGCAGCGGCAAGGACGCCGAAGCGCTCTACCGGGAATCGCGCCTGCTGATGATCGGCATGGTGCTGCTGGCCCTGCTCTTTGCCTGTGTAGTGGCGGTATGGATCATCCGTTCGGTGACGCGGCCCCTGGGTGGCGAGCCGGACGAAGCCAAGGCGGTGGTGGAGCGGATCGCCCAAGGCGACCTGACGGCCGAGATTGGGGTCAAAGCCGGCGACGTGAGCAGCCTCATGGCGGCCACGCAGAAGATGCAGACCAGCCTGCGGCGGATGATCGCCGATCTCAAATCGAACGCCGAAGGGGTGGCCAGCGCCGCCCAGCAACTCTCCTCGGCCTCCGAACAGGTGGCCGGCGCCACGGCGCACCAGTCGGAAGCGGCCAGTTCGATGGCCGCAGCGGTCGAAGAGATGACGGTCTCGATCAACCACGTCTCCGACAGCGCCCGCGAAGCGCACGGGGTCACCGAGCGGACCGGCGGCCTGTCGCAGGAAGGCAACCGGGTGCTCGAAGACACCGTCACCGAGATGCAGCGCATCTCAGTGACGGTGGGAGAAGCGGCGGGCACCATCCAGGCGATGGGCGAGAGCTCGCAGAAAATCTCCGGCATCGTTCAAGTGATCAAGGACGTGGCCGAGCAGA
>JADLGU010000162.1 GCA_020849155.1 Rhodocyclaceae bacterium
CGCTGGGCGGAGGCGCTGGAGGTCTTCAATCAGCGCGACCGCGGCCTGCGCAGCAATCCTGTCCAGTTCGCCAGGACCGGCTCGAACAACATCAACTGGGCCATGGCGCTGCTGCGCAACGGACAGGTCGACGAGGCCGAGCGGATGCTGCGTTCCATGGTGGCCTGGAACCTCAAGAAGCCCTTCGCCGATCCCCTCTACCTGGCCCATCTGCGCGGCTACCATGCGCTGGCGCTGGTGGCCGGCGGCAAGGACGATGCCGCACTGGCCCAGTTCCGCGAAGCCTTCCCGGTCATGCTCCGCCAGGCGGAAACCGACAACAGTTCGGACAACGGCGGCTTCGTCCGCCAGTACCGCCTGCGCCTGATCGCCGAAGGCTATCTCGACCTGCTCGCCAGGAGGGCGGTCCGCAATGCCGCCGCGCCCGACCAGGAACTGATCGCCGAGGCGTTCCGGGTGGCCGAGGCGGCGCGCGGCTCCAGCGTGCAGACCGCCATCGCCAACAGCCTGGCGCGGGCCAGCCTGCCCGACGCGACTCTCGCCGATCTGGCGCGGCGCGAGCAGGATGCGGCCAACCAGATCAGCTCGCTCAACGCTTTGCTGGTGCGCCTGGCGTCGTCTCCCGAGTCGCAGCGCCTCGACAAGGCCATCGCCGAGATCCGCGGCGAGGTGGCGCGCATCGAGGCGCGGCATGCCGAGCTGCGGCGCGAGCTGGCTCAGCGCTATCCGGCCTATGCGGAACTGATCGCGCCGAAAGCGCCGTCGCCTGCCGAGGTGCAGAAGGCGCTGCAGCCCAACGAGGTGGCCGTGGCCCTCCTGGTCACCGAGCGAAGGACCTATGTGTGGACGGTCACGCCGACCCGCATCGCCTTCCGGATCGCGGAGCTTTCCCGGGAACAGGCCGACAAGCAGGTCTCCGCGCTGCTCGCCGCCTTCGACCTGAGTGGCGGCAAGCTGCCGCACTACGATGCCGGGGCGGCCCGCGAGCTCTACCGGATCCTGCTGGCGCCGGACGAGAAACTGTGGGAAGGGGCCAGCGTCCTCAACGTCATTGTCAATGGCCGGCTGGGGCAGCTCCCCTTCGCCGTGCTGCTGACCGGCGACCCGGACAAACCGAGCCTCGCCGAGCAGCCCTGGCTGATCGGGAAGATCGCACTGGTTCAGCAACCTTCGGCCGGCACGCTGGTCTCGCTGCGCGCCCAGGTGCGCAAGCAGGCCGAACGGCGTCCCTTCGTCGGCTTCGGCGATCCGACCTTCGTTGCCCGGGAGGCCCGCAAGCCCGCCGGGACGCGGTCGATTCGAAACCTCTCGGTGGCGAAGGGGGCCGAGGATGCGGCCGAACTGCCCGCCCCGTCGAGACAGGCCGCGGGCGCCCCGACCGACGGCGGACGAACCATCCTCCTGCGCGGATTCGACCGCCTGCCGCAGCTGCCGGAGACGGCCGATGAACTCATCGAGATCGGCAGGATACTGGGCGCCGACCCGAAGTCCGATCTGTTCCTGGGCGCGCGGGCCACCGAAGCCAAGGTCAAGGGCAGCGACCTGTCGCACTACGGCGTGGTGGCCTTCGCCACGCACGGCCTGGTGCCGGGTGAACTGCAGGGACTGGACCAGCCCAGCCTGGCCATGGCCAACCCGGTTCTGAGCGGCGACAAGGACAACGACGGATTCCTGACCATGAGCGAGGTGCTGGGGCTGAAACTCGATGCCGACTGGGTGGTGCTCTCGGCCTGCAACACCGCCAGCGGCGACGGCCGGAACGAGGAGGCCATATCCGGGCTCGGGCGCGCTTTCTTCTTCGCCGGCACGCGACGCCTGCTGCTGACCTATTGGCCGGTCGAGACAGTGTCGGCGAGCCTGCTGACGACCGAACTGTTCAAGCGGCAGAAAGCGCAACCCGGCGAATCGAAGGCCGAAGCCCTGCGGCATTCGATGCTGCGCTTGATGGCCAGCTCGAACGAGTACGGCCACCCCGCCTTCTGGGCCCCCTATGGGCTGGTCGGGGATGCGATGAAATAGCACCCGCGACCGTGTCATGCCATGATTTGAGAGTGATCGCCTCGACCTGCCGAAAGGAAGCGTCGGTGAGGCGCTGCTGGAGAAATACCGCCTGCCGTTTCCCGCCTGGCTAAAACTCGGTCTGCGTGAGACGGCGATGGCGCGACGAGGTGGAGACGACCAACCTCTACAATAGGTCGAACGGCCGCGCCGCCCCGGCGTAGAGTTGCTCCAGGATGGCGCGCTCGCGGTGCTGGATGGTGGCGAGGAACTCCGCCGGCTCGCCCATCTTGCGGAAGGCGCGGTAGCCGTTTTCCAGGAAGGCGTGCAGTTCGGCCAGGCCGGCGAGGCGGGCCGGGGCGCGCATCAGGCGCAGGGCGGCGCTGACCAGGGGTTTGCGGGTGAGGGCGGCGAGGGCCTCGCCCACCTCGCCGATCAGCTGCAGCTGCCGCTCGCGTTCCCGGCGGTGGCCGGCGCGCGGATAGGCGCGGGCGTAGGCGGCGGCATCGAGCGGGTCCATCGCGCCGGCGCGGCGCAGCGCGGCGATCAGCGCGGCGTCGAGTTCCTCGGAGAGGGCGTCGACCTCGATGGCCAGCGCCACGGTGCGGATGCCCGCGGCCGGCAGGGTGGCGGAGAGCGTCGGCAGGATGCGCTCCAGTTCGTGGTCGCGCTCGCTGAAATCCTTGGGGCCGTAGAGATCGCTGAGGAAGAAGCGCGCGGCATCGTGGTAGCGCGCGGAATCGAGCAGGTCGCGGTAGGTGGCGGCCAGCCGCTCGGCCTGCCAGGCGCGCAGGCGCAGGCGGTCTTCGGCCAGTTGCGGATCGGCGTTGGCGGCGGTGCGCAGGGCCTTGGCGGAGCCGAGGTGGCGGCGCAGCTCGGCGACCCAGAAATCCTTGTCTTCGGGGTTCATGGTTTCATTATCGCCCGCTCCGCGGCACGGCGTCCGCGCTTTAGAGGCATTCGCCTAACCCGCCCGAAAGCCGCTCGGCTACACTGGGCCACTCCCACGGCAATGAGGATCGGGCGATGGGCAACAATGAGATGGCAGGTGCCGAGAACGCCCTGGCCCCGCTGCATGCCCGACTGCGCGAGGCGGCCGCCGGCGAGCCGTATCCGGGCTGGACGGCGCGCGATGCCCGGCTTGCCGCGCTGGAGCGCCTGTTGCGCGAGAACGAGCCGGCCATTGCCGCGGCGATCTCAGCCGACTTCGGCCACCGCTCGGCCCACGAAACCCAGCTGCTCGAACTCTTTCCCAGCCTCGAAGGCCTGCGCCATGCCCGCCGCCACCTGAAGTCCTGGATGCGGCCGGAGCGGCGCGCCGTCTCGCTCTGGTTCCTGCCCGGCCGCGCCCGCGTGCTGCACCAGCCGCTCGGCGTGGTCGGCATCATTGTGCCGTGGAACTATCCGCTGTATCTCGCCGTCGGGCCGCTCACCGCGGCGCTGGCCGCCGGCAACCGCGCCATGGTCAAGATGTCGGAGTACACGCCGGCCTTCTCGGCGCTGTTCGCCGAGCTGGTCGCCAAATATTTTCACGCCGACGAGGTGGCGGTGGTGCAGGGCGACGCCGCCGTGGCGCAGGCCTTCGCCCGGCTGCCCTTCGGCCACCTGCTGTTTACCGGCTCGACCCGCGTCGGCTACAGCGTGATGCGCGCCGCCGCCGAGAACCTGACGCCGGTGACACTCGAACTGGGCGGCAAGTCGCCGGCCATCCTCGGGCCGGACTATTCCCTGGAGAAGTTCGCCGAGCGGGTGATGGTCGGCAAGACCATGAACGCCGGCCAGACCTGCATCGCGCCGGACTACGTGCTGGTGCCGGCCGGGCGCGCCCGCGAGTTCGTCGCCGCCGCGCGCCAGGCGGTGGACGCCTGCTACCCGGACATCCTGCGCACGCCGGATTATTCCTCGATCGTCAACGAGCGCCATTACCGGAGGTTGCTCGGCCTGGTCGACGACGCCCGCGGGCAGGGCGCCGAGGTGGCGCCCTTGTCCGCCGCGGCAGAACCCGACGCGGCGACGCGGCGCATCCCGCCGCTGGCGCTGCTCAACGTCACCGACGCCATGCAGGTGATGCAGGAGGAGATCTTCGGCCCGCTGCTGCCGGTGGTCGGCTACCGCGACCTCGACGAGGCGATCGCCTACGTCAATGCACGGCCGAACCCGCTGGCGCTGTATTACTTCGACGACGACCGCAGCCGCATCGACCGGGTTCTGGCGAAGACGCTGTCGGGCGGCGTCACCGTCAACGACACCATCCTGCACATCGCCCAGGACAACCTGCCCTTCGGCGGCGTTGGCGAGAGCGGCAAAGGCCACTATCACGGCTTCGAAGGCTTCGAGACCTTCTCGAAGAAGAAGGCGGTGTTCTTCCAGTCGCGCGTCAACGGCATCGGCCTGTTCAAGCCGCCCTACGGCGCGCTGTTCGAGCGCATGGTGAGGTTGCTGATTCGTTCATGAAGATGCCGAGTCCCGCCGTCATTCCCGCGGAAGCGGGGATCCATTTCCGCAGCGATAACGATTACTTCTGGATTCCCGCTTTCGCGGGAATGACGAAC
The DNA here is from genome assembly GCA_020849155.1 of Rhodocyclaceae bacterium. GTDB lineage: Bacteria > Pseudomonadota > Gammaproteobacteria > Burkholderiales > Rhodocyclaceae > Desulfobacillus. Next base: position 4,551 of record JADLGU010000162.1, read on the forward strand.
TCGTGATCACGCGCCGGCAATTCATCAAGGCGGGCCTGGCCGGCGGCCTGGCGCTGTCGGCGGCGGGGTACTTCTATGCGCGCAGCCGGCAGGAGGCGCCCGCCACCGGCGTGCTGCGCAGACCGAGTTTTCAGGAGCGGGCCATCGTCGCCGCCCTCGTGCCGGCGATCCTCGCCGGGGTGCTGCCGCAAGCGGGCGAAGCGCGCAGCGAGGCCATCGCCCGCACCGTGGACGGCGTCGGCGTGGCCATCGCCGGCCTTTCGGCGGCGGCGCAGCAGGAGCTCTCCGAATTGTTCACCCTGCTCGGCTTCGCGCCGGCCCGCGTGCTGCTCGCCGGCCTGTGGCCGAGCTGGGAAGCGGCCTCCGTTGACGAGGTCGCCGCCTTCCTGCAGGGTTGGCGCACGAGCCGGCTGGGGCTGCTGCGCAGCGCCTACGCCGCGCTGCACGACCTGGTGCTGGGCGCCTGGTATGGCACCCCCGATACCTGGGAAGCCATCGGTTATCCCGGACCGCCGGAGATTCTGTGAGAAAGACCTATCCCCCATCCCCTTTCCCGAGGAAAGGGGTGACGATTGTTCAGCCGCTGCGCGGCTTCCAAGTCGTTGACTTCAGCCCTCCTTGGGGCACCCCAGGAGTACTTCTTCGGGGCGGCTTCGCCTGCCCCTCAGGGCGCGGCCCGGCGGAGGGCTGAGTGAGAGATCCTTTCCTCGAAGGCATGAGCCAGGGCTGGCAGGTGATCGATGCCTCGCGCCTGGTGGCC
>JADLGU010000163.1 GCA_020849155.1 Rhodocyclaceae bacterium
CGAGCGCTTCAACGAGGAATTCGCGCGCACCCGCGCCGCGCTGGCCGACAAGCCGGCGCCGCAGGGCGAATGGCGCGCCGCCGCGCGCGGCCCGGTGCCGGGCGCCGGCGCGCCGCGCGTCTTCTTCGCCCAGAAGCAGGCCGGGCTGCATGTGGTGCCGGTGTCCGCCCCGCTCGGCCAGCTCACGTCGGCGCAGCTCGCCGGTCTTGCCGCGCTGCTCGGCGAACTGGGTCTCGACGACGTGCGCACCACGCAGGACCAGAACCTGATCGTGCTGAACGTGCCGGCGGCGCAGATCTCTTCGCTGACGGCACGCCTGGCCGAGCTCGGCCTGAAGACGCCGCAGGCGGGCGACAACGTCGTTGCCTGCCCGGGCAGCTCGACCTGCCGCCTCGGCATCACCACCTCGATGCACGTCGCGCCGAAGCTCTCCGGCGGCAAGCACGACCTGCGCATCCGCGTCTCGGGCTGCCACAACGGCTGCGCCCAGCCGGAATCGGGCGACATCGGCATCTACGGCGAGGGCAAGCGCCAGCACGGCAAGCTGATCCCGCACTACCAGATGTACTTCGGCGGAGACGGCACCAGCGCCTGCGGCGCCATCGCCCTGAAGGGGCCGTCGATTCCCTCGGCGCGCATCGAGCAGGCGATCGCCCGCGTGCAGAAAACCTATGACGAGGAGCGCATCGAAGGCGAGCGCTTCTTCGGCTGGGCGCAACGCCAGGGCGCCGAGCGCTTCCAGTCGCTGCTCGCCGACCTGACCCAGGTCTCGCGCTTCGAGTTGGCCAAGCTGGCGCGCGACCACGGCGACGCGGCGGACTTCCGCGTCGTCTCGCTCGGCGGCGGCGAGTGCGCCTCGGCCACCGATGTCGCCATCGGCCGCGCCTTTTTCGATGCCGCGCACGAGCGCAGCTACCGCGAGGCCTTCGTGTTTCAAAGGAAGCTCGAGGATGCGGCGGCCTGCGCCGAAGCCCAGCTGAAACTGGTCGGCGAGGGCCTGGCCGCCTTCCTCGGTGGCGGCAAGGCGAAGGAGCTCGCCGACATAGCCGCCGTGCTGCGGAGACCGACTTTTCCTGCAGCGCTGGGCGAGCGGCTCGCTGGAATTGCTGAACTGCTGACAGCTGGGGCGCCGGCCGAGGAGGCCGAAGCCAAGCGCCTGTTCGCCGAGATCGACCAATGGATCATCGACGCCGCCAATCTGTGCCAGGCGCGCGATCCGCAGCTCGACCTGCGCGGCGCCCTGCCCTCCCAGCCCGCGGTGCGACCGGCGCAGCAAAGCGTGGCGGCCATCGCCTGAAGGAACGATCATGACCATCGAACGTATACCACAGCAACGCATCGACGAGGCTATCGCGCTGCTCAAGCGCATCGAGGGCGAGTTCGCCCCGGCCGCCTTTGCCAACAGCCTTGGTGCCGAGGACATGGTGCTGACCGACCTGATTGCGCGCCACGCCCCCGGCATCGAGATGTTCACCCTCGACACCGGCCGCCTGCACGAGGAGACCTACCGCCTGATGCAGCAGGTGGCAGACTATTACGACCAGCCACTGCGCGTGTATTTTCCGCAGCCCGAGGCGGTGCAGCGGTATGCGACAGCGCATGGCGTTAACGGCTTCTACGATAGCGTCGAACTGCGCAAGGCCTGCTGCCAGGTGCGCAAGGTCGAGCCGCTCGGTCGCGCCCTGAAGGGCAAGGCCGCCTGGATCACCGGCCTGCGCCGCGAGCAGGCGGTGACCCGGCGCGACCTGCCCGAGCGCGAGTTCGACGCCGCCCACGGCATCGAGAAGTTCAATCCGCTCGCCGCCTGGAGTGAAACAGAAGTTTGGGCCTACCTGCATGCCTACGGTGTGCCGACCAACGCCCTGCACCAACGCGGCTTCCCCAGCATCGGCTGCGCGCCATGCACCCGCGCGCTCTCGCCTGGCGAGGATATCCGCGCCGGACGCTGGTGGTGGGAGGATCCGGAGAGCAAGGAATGCGGCCTGCACCCGGCCAAGCGCAAGAAGGAGGCGGCATGACCGACGCACTGTTGCAGGAGCGCCGCCGCGCCGCCGCGCCGGCCCTCGACCACCTTGACTGGCTGGAGGCCGAGGCTATCCACATCCTGCGCGAAGTGGCCGGACAGTGCAGCAACCCGGTGCTGCTCTTCTCCGGCGGCAAGGATTCGGTCTGCCTGCTCCGCCTGGCGGAGAAGGCCTTCCGGCCGGGGCGTTTTCCCTTTCTCCTGCTGCACGTCGACACCGGCCACAACTACCCGGAAGTGACCGCCTTCCGCGACAAGCGCGCAGCCGAACTGGGCGAGCGCCTCATCGTGCGCTCGGTCGAGGACTCGATGCGGCGCGGCACGGTAGTGCTGAAGTCGCCGGGCGAATCGCGCAACAAGCACCAGTCGGTGACCCTGCTGGAGGCCATCGCCGAGTTCGGCTTCGACGCCTGCATCGGCGGCGCGCGGCGCGACGAAGAAAAGGCCCGCGCCAAGGAGCGCGTCTTCTCCTTCCGCGACGACTTCGGCCAGTGGGATCCGAAGAACCAGCGGCCTGAACTGTGGAGCCTCTACAACGCCCGCATCCATCCTGGCGAAAACATCCGCGCCTTCCCGATTTCCAACTGGACCGAGCTCGACGTCTGGCAGTACATCGCCCGCGAAGGGCTGGAGCTGCCCCCGATCTACTTCGCCCACACGCGCCCGGTCGTGCGCCGCAACGGCGCCCTGGTTCCGGTGACGCTGCTGACACCGCCGCTCAGCGGCGAACGGATCGAGGAGGTCTCGGTGCGCTTCCGCACCGTCGGCGACATCACCTGCACGGCGCCGGTCGAATCCGTCGCAGCCACGGTGGAGCAGATCATCGTCGAAACGGCGGAAACCACGATCACCGAACGCGGCGCCACCCGGCTGGACGACCAGATTTCGGAAGCCTCGATGGAACAGCGCAAGACGGAGGGCTATTTCTGATGTCAGCACGCGAACCCTTGCCCGGCCTGCAGGCCGAGGACCATGGTCTGCTGCGTTTCCTCACTTGCGGCAGCGTCGACGACGGCAAGAGCACACTGATCGGCCGCCTGCTCTACGACAGCAAGTCCATCCTCGCTGACGCGCTCGCCACGATCGAGCGCACTTCGCGCAAGCGCGGTCTGGAGGCGGCCGATCTGTCGCTCCTCACCGACGGCCTCCAGGCCGAGCGCGAGCAGGGTATCACCATCGATGTCGCCTACCGCTATTTTTCCACCGGCACTCGCAAGTACATCATCGCCGACGCGCCGGGCCACGAGCAATACACCCGCAACATGGTCACGGCGGCTTCCACTGCCGACCTGGCGATTATCCTCGTCGATGCGCGCAAGGGGGTGCTGACGCAGACGCGCCGCCACTCCTATATCGCCCACCTGGTCGGCATCCCGCATCTGGTGGTGGCCATCAACAAGATGGATCTGGTCGGCTACTCGCGCGAAGTCTTCGAGCAGATCCAACAGTCCTACCACGAATTCGCCGCCAGCCTGGGCATCCGGGACGTGCGCTTCATTCCCCTCTCGGCCATCAACGGCGACATGGTGGTGGAACGCGGTGGGAATCTCGCCTGGTATGAAGGGCCGACACTGCTGGAACTGCTCGAGACGGCGTCTGCGGCGCACAGCGAAGCCGTCGAGAAATTCCGCTTTCCTGTGCAATATGTCTGCCGGCCGCGCACGGCGGAGCACCACGATTTCAGGGGCTACATGGGCCGCGTCGAATCGGGCGATATTGCCGTCGGCGACGCGGTGCAGGTCCTGCCCTCCGGCCGCACGACCCGGGTCAGGGACATCCGCCTGCTCGACCAATCGCTGCCGCAGGCCGGCAGCGAGCGGTCGGTCACGCTGCTGCTGGAGGACGAGGTCGACATCTCGCGCGGCGACATGATTGTCAAGGCGGACGAGCCGCCGCGAAGCGCCAAGCAGATCGAGGCCATGGTGTGCTGGCTGGCGGAAGGCCCGCTCGAAGCTGGCCGCAAGTTGGTGGTGCGCCACACCACCCGTGAAACCAGGGCGCTGGTGGCCGCCATCGAATACCGACAGGACATCAACGAACTCAAGCGTGTCTCGGGCGGCCGGCTGGCCATGAACGACATCGGCAGCGTAACCTTCAAGCTGGCGCAGCCGCTGTTTGTCGATCCTTACAGGGAGAACCGCGCCACCGGCGCCTTCATCCTCATCGACGAGGCCACCAATGACACGATTGGCGCCGGGATGGTCGTCTAAAGACTTTCCGGATAGCCGAACAGGCCAGGGCTGCCGCCGGTGTGCGTGAAAAGCAGGGCCTGCTCCTTGCCATAGCGGCCGCTGCGCGCCAGCGCCACAAAACCGGCAAAAGCCTTGCCGGTATAGACAGGATCCAGCACCAGGCCTTCGAAGCGCCCCGCCAGGGAGAGGGCTTCGCGCATTGAATCGGTCGGTCGCGCGTAACCGGCGCCGACAAAGTCGTCGAGGACGGTCACCGCCGCCGCCGGGATGGGATCGCGCCGCCCCATCAGGTGCAGGCTTTCCGCCGCTTGCCGGGTCACCAGCGACTCCTGCTCCTGCCGCGTACCCTCCACGGCAATGCCGATCACCGGGATACCATTGAGCAGAAGCATGCCGGCCACCAGCCCACCCTGCGTGCCGCCACTGCCGGTCGCAACCACTACTGCCGAGAAGGTCTCGCCGGCTGTCACCGACTGCCACAGCATCTCCTCGGCGCAGGCGACATAGCCGAGATTCCCCAGCCCGCAGCTGCCGCCGACGGGAATGCAATAAGGGTTCCGGCCATCGCTCCGCAAGACCTCGGCACGAACTGCCATGCCGTCCTCGCGGCTTTCATGCGCTCCGAGGAGATGCAGCCGCGCGCCGAACAACCGGTCGAGCAGCACATTGCCACCATTCAGGTAAGCGTCGCTGGCATGGCTGCCGCGGCGCAGGACCAGTTCGCAATCGATTCCCAGCCTGGCACAGGCAGCGGCCGTCTGGCGAGCATGGTTGGACTGCATGGCGCCGACGGTCAGCACGGCGTCGGCGCCCAAGGTCCGCGCTTCGCCGAGGAGGAATTCCAGCTTGCGCAGCTTGTTGCCTCCCAGGCCGAGGCCGGTGAGATCGTCGCGCTTGACATAGAGCCGCGGCCCGCCGAGATGCGCCGTCAGGCGCGGCAGCGGTTCGATCGGCGTCGGTAGCCGGGCCAGCGGAACACGGGGGAATCGGGACAAGTCCATGCGCCCAGCTTAACAGCCGTCGCCAGAAACGACAAAGCCCGCATCGCGGGCTTTGGGGTTTCCTAGTCGAAGTCGCTTATTCGGCTGCGGCAGGCGCTTCGGCTGACTGTTCGGGGCGATCCAGCAGCTCGACCAGCGCCATCGGCGCATTGTCGCCCTGGCGGAAACCGAACTTCAGGATGCGCAGGTAGCCGCCGTTGCGGTTGGCGA
>JADLGU010000164.1 GCA_020849155.1 Rhodocyclaceae bacterium
AAGCGCCGGTCGCTACGAAGTGAGCAAGGCCTTCGTGCGCGGCGGCATCTGGAAGAACTTCTTCATGCGCTACCCGGAGTCGAACTGGATGCACAAGCGCATGCTGGCCCTCTCCGGGCGGCTGGCCACCCTGCCGGCAAGGAGCGCCAGCGAGGCGCTCACCGATCACCTCTACCGGGCCCAGGCCAACGACGCCTATTGGCACGGTCTGTTCGGCGGGCTCTACCTGCCGCACCTGCGCCGCGAGGTCTGGCGCAACCTGGTGGCGCTGGAGGCCGGGCTCGACGCCGTGGCGCCGCGCCCGCCGCTGGCTGTCCTCGACGCCGACTTCGACGGCGTCGGCGAGCTGTTCCTCGGCAACGCCGAACTGCAGGCGGTGGTGAAGCTGGACGGACAAGCCGCGCTGTGCGAGCTGGATTCCTATGCCCTGGCGCACAACTTCGGCGACGTCTTGACCCAGCGCGACGAGCACTATTACCGCAAGCTCGACGCCGCGCCGCAGCCGGCCGGCAACGGCGCCGGCATCGCCTCGGCCCACGACCGCGTGGCCTTCAAGCACGCCGTCTCCCGCGAGGACGCGCGGCCCGACCCGCGGCCGCGCCGGCTCTTCAGCGACGTCTGGCAGCGGCCCGACGGCGGCCAGGAATGGCCGCAGTACGCGGCCGGCGAGTTCAAGGCTCCGCTGATGAGCGCCCGCTTCGTTGCGCCGCTGGGCGCGAGCGAGGTGGTCAAGACCTACACCCTGGCCGGGCGCGTGCTGCAGGTCGGCTACCGCCTGCGCGACGTGGCGGGCGGGCGCTTCTCGGTGGAGCTCAACCTGGCCATGCCCAGCTGCGACGGCTACTCCGGCCGCTACATCCTCGAGGACGGCAGCATCCCCTGCGGCTTCGGCCAGACCCTGGAACTCGCCGTGTCAGGGAGACTGACTTTTGACGACCGCCATCTCGGCGGCGGCCTGCGCCTCTCCACCAGCCGGCCGGTATCGATCGCCGCGCGGCCGCACCACACCGTCTCCCAGTCCGAGGCCGGCTTCGAGAAGATCATGCAGGCGGCCTGTTTGACGCTGTCCTGGCCGGTCGACGCTGCGCAGCAGGAAGTGACGATCGCCCTGGAGGTCGTCGCCGACGCCTGAGACCATGCGCCTGCTCGGCCACATCCTGCTCGGCCTGCTGCTGGGCTATGCCGCCCTCGCTGCCCTGCTGTATGTCTTCCAGTCGCGCTTCATCTTTTTCCCGGAAATGGGCCGTGGCGACCGGCTCACTCCGGCTTTGCTGCAACTGCCCTTCGAGGAGGTGCGCATCGCCGTGGCCGACGGCGACAGCCTGCACGGCTGGTTCGTGCCGGCGCCGGCGGCGCGCGCCACGCTGCTGTTCCTCCATGGCAACGCCGGCAGCATCGTGCACCGGCTCGACTGGCTGCCGGCCTTGCGCCAGCTCGGCCTGTCGGTGCTGCTGATCGACTACCGCGGCTACGGCCAGTCGAGCGGCAGGCCCTCGGAGGCCGCCATGTACGCCGACGCCGAGGCGGCCTGGCGCCACCTGACCGAGGCGCGGCGCATCCCGCCGGCGCGCATCGTGGTGTTCGGCGAATCGCTGGGCGGCGCGGTCGCGGCGCACCTCGCCGCCCGGGTGCGGCCGGCCGCGCTGGTGCTGCACTCGGCCTTCACCTCGGCGCCCGACCTCGCGGCAGACCTCTATCCCTTTCTGCCGGCGCGCCAGCTCAGCCGCTACGCCTACGACACCCTGGCGGCGGTGCGGACCCAGCGCGCGCCGCTGCTGGTGGCCCACAGCCCGCAGGACGAGGTCGTCCCCGTCGCCCACGGCCGCCGGCTGTTCGCCTCGGCCGGCGAGCCGAAGCAATGGCTGGAGCTGGCGGGCGGACACAACGACGGCTTCCTCTACATGCGCCGCGAATGGCTGCAGGAGTTCGAGCGGTTCCTGCAGCGCCATCTGCCCACGGCAGCCGGCTGAGCGGGAGTGGTAAGATTGACCAAGCGCAAAGCAAGGAGGCTCTCATGACCGACATCGTCAAACTCCTCGGCGACGAAGCCGACAAGCTGCTCAAGCACGAGTGCCGCGGCATCCCCAAGGCGCGGCTGCACCTGCCCGGCGTCGATTTCATCGACCGCGTGGTCGCGTCATCCGACCGCAAGCCGGGCGTGATGCGCAGCCTGGCCGCCCTGTTCAACCACGGCCGGCTCGGCGGCAGCGGCTACCTATCGATCCTGCCCGTGGACCAGGGCATCGAGCATTCGGCCGGCGCCTCCTTTGCACCGAACCCGGATTTCTTCGACCCGGAGAACATCGTCAGGCTGGCCATCGAGGGCGGCTGCAACGGCGTGGCTTCGACGCTGGGGGTGCTCGGCAGCGTCGCCCGCAAGTACGCCCACAAGATCCCCTTCATCGTCAAGTTCAACCACAACGAGTTCCTCTCCTACCCCAACAGCTACGACCAGAGCCTGTTCGCCGACGTCGAGCAGGCCTTCGAGATGGGTGCCGTGGCGGTGGGCGCGACGGTTTATTTCGGCTCGGCGGAATCGCGCCGCCAGATCTGGGAGGTGTCGCAGCTGT
>JADLGU010000165.1 GCA_020849155.1 Rhodocyclaceae bacterium
CTATTCGCGCGCCTTCCAGATGATGGTCTCGGTCGGCAGCATGCGCGTGCAGCAGGTGCTGGCCGACGCCACCAACACCATCGCCGAGGGCGAGGTGCTGCAGCTTCTCAACTGCCACAACGCCGATGTCGAGGTCGGGCAGTACCTCCAGGTGATCCGCTTCAAGACGGCCAAGCTGTTCGAGGCGGCGGCCCGGCTCGGCGCCATCCTCAGCGGCGCCACACCGCAGATCGAGGACGGACTGGCCCGCTACGGCATGCACCTGGGCACCGCCTTCCAGATCGTGGACGACGTGCTCGACTACTCCGGCGACGAGGCGGCCACCGGCAAGCACCTCGGCGACGACCTGGCCGAGGGCAAGCCGACGCTGCCGCTGATCCATGCCATGAAGACCGGCAGCCCGGAGCAGGCCGGCTGCGTGCGGCGCGCCATCGAGGCGGGCGGCCGGGAGGAATTTCCCGGCGTGCTGGCCGCCATCCGCGCCACCGGTGCGCTGGAGACCGCCAGGCGCCATGCCGAGGAGGAGGTCCGCCTGGCCGTGGAGGCCATCGCTCTGCTGCCGGTTTCGATATTCAAGGATTCTCTGGTAGAATTGGCGGCGTTCGCAGTCGCACGCGACTTCTGATTTCGGGGGCGCGGTCGCGGCTGCATTCGTTTCGGGTGGCGCGGGTCGCCAGACCGAAAACGTCGGGGTGTAGCTCAGCCTGGTAGAGTACTGCGTTCGGGACGCAGGAGTCGGAGGTTCAAATCCTCTCACCCCGACCAATCATTTCAAGAGCTTTGTTTCGCCCTCGTCCCTTACTGTGATGCAAGGTCCGCCGCCTTCGGCACGTTGCTCTGCGCTGGTGGCCGGTATCAGCTCCTAAGCAGTTGCGCTACACTTGCGCACAAGGAGATTCGTATGGGCATCATCTACGCCGATCTGCGTCTCGCCAACGACGCCAAGCCCGAACTGGAAGAAATTTCTGCCAGCGCCCTGGCCGATACTGGCGCGTTGCATCTGTGCATCCCGGAGCACGTGGCGCTGCAGCTGCAGCTGAAAACTCTCGAAATGCGGGAAGTCATCCTGGCGGACGGGCAGCCGCGCCAGGTGCGTTACGTCTCGCCGGTGCGCATTGAGATGTTCAATCGGCACTGCGTCACCGGCGCGCTGGTTTTCGGCGACCAGGTGCTGCTTGGCGCGATTCCGATGGAGGACATGGATTTGGTGATCGAGCCGGCACGTCTCAGGGTTACGGTGAATCCGAAGGCGCCCAACATTCCGCTGTCGATGGCCAAGGGCAATAAGCCGCATGAGTAAGGCTCCTGCGGATCTGTGTGGCTAAACATCCGGGCAAGTTCGGGACGCAGGAGTCGGAGGTTCAAATCCTCTCGCCCCGACCAATCCCTTCATTCTGCGGAATGGCAGGCACATGTCCAAGCTGATCCTGCTGCTCTTCCTCGGCCTCCTCGCCTACCTGGTTTTCAAGGCGCTCTCGCGCAACGCCGCGCGCCGCCGCGAGGCTGCGCCGCCGCGCTCGCCCGAGCGGATGGTGGCCTGCGCCCATTGCGGCGTGCATTTGCCGGAGAGCGAATCCCTGGAAAGCGCGGGGCGGCGCTTCTGCAGCGAAGCGCATCGCCGCCTGGCCGATTCATGACGGCCGGCCCGTCCAGTTCAACGTATTCGGCCGGGCGTCCGCTCTCGGTCTGGGCCTCCCTCAACTATTTCAACATCTACCGCCTGATCGTGGCGAGCCTGTTCCTGCTCGCCGTGCTGATCTACCCGCGCAGCAGCGGGCTGGGCTCGCAGGACTTGCGGCTCTTCCTGTGGGCCAGCCTGGCCTACTGGCTGCTGGCCCTGTTCCTGTACGCCGCGCTGAAGAAGCTGCGCCTCGGCTTCAACCTGCTGCTGACGGCCCAGGTGATGGTCGACATCCTGGCCCTGACCCTGATGATGTATGCCAGCGGCGGCAACAAGAGCGGCCTGGCGGTCATGCTGCTGGTGGTGCTTGCTGGGGCCGGGCTGGTCGGGCAGGGCCGGCTGACCCTCTTCTACGCTGCCATGGCGACGCTGGCAGTGCTGATCGAACAGGCCTGGCGGGTGCTCGATTACGGCGGCGACCCATCCGATTTCCTGCAGACCGGCATCCTCAGCATCGGCTTCTTCGGCCTGGCGATATCGGCCCGGCTGCTGGCCCGCCGCGTCATCGCCAACGAGGAACTGGCGCGCCAGCGCGGGCTCGACCTGGCCAACCAGCTGTCCATCAGCGAGCAGGTGATCCGCGACATGCAGGACGGGGTGATGGTGGTGGATGTCCATGACCAGGTGCGGCAGTGGAATCCCCAGGCCGAGTCGCTGCTGGGGGTGCAGGCCCCCGCCCGCCCGGACCTGGCCTCGTTTTCGAGCGAGTTGGCCGGGCAGGTGCGCGGTTTCCGCGGCAGCCGGCAGGACCGGGTGGCCTCCTTGCGGGTGCCCGGCAGCGGCGCGCTGTTGCGGGTGCGGATCCTGCGCGCCGGAGAGAGCGGCGACGTGCTGATCTATCTCGAGGACATGGAGCGCATCCAGCAGCAGGCCCGCCAGATCAAGCTGGCGGCGCTCGGCCGCCTGACGGCCAACATCGCCCACGAGATCCGCAATCCCCTGTCGGCCATCAGCCATGCCGCCGAGCTGCTGCGCGAGGAGAAACGCAGCGAGGGGCAGGAGCGCCTGTCGCGCATCATCAACGACAATTCCCAGC
>JADLGU010000166.1 GCA_020849155.1 Rhodocyclaceae bacterium
CCCGCGCCTGATCACGAAACCCTACGGCAAGCGCGTCTGGCGCTCGCTGCCGCCGATGCGGCGCACCCGCGAGGCTGACGAGGCGCTGGCCTTCTTCGAAACGGCGGAGGCGGGCGATGCGCTGGCCTGACCTGCTCGGTTCCGTCCGCGCCAAGCTGCTGTTGATCGTGCTGCTGCCGCCGGCCATCATGGTGCCGGCGCTCACCGGCCTGCTGGTCTATTGGGGCGACTCGGCCTACGACAGGCTGCTGGTCTCGCGGGTCAGCGCCGAGATGATCACCGCCCACCAGTACATGGAGCGGGTGCTGGAGGCCCACGGCCGGGCCGTCGCCGGCTTCGCCGATTCGGCGCAGCTGGCGCGGGCCCTGCCCGGCGGCGGCCTGCGGGAGCTGCTGCGCAAGACCGCGGCCAGCGAGAAATTCGACTTCGTGCGCCTGCTCGACGCCGAGGGCCGCATCGTCGCCGCCAGCGGCGACACGCCGGCCGGCCGCTGGCAGGACTGGCCGGTGGTGCGCGAGGCCCTCGAAGGGCGCAGCAGCGTGGCGATCGACGTGTTCACCGCGACGCAGCTCGCCGAGATCTCGCCGCAGCTGGCCGAGCGGGCGCGGGTGCCGCTGGTGCCGACGCCGAACGCCGCGCCCGACCCGCGCAGCGAGGAGAGCGGCGGCATGCTGATCCATGCCGCTGCGCCGGTGCGCGGCGCCGACGGCCGCCTGGTCGGCGCGGTGGTGGCCGGCCTGTTGCTCAACCACAACCTCGGCTTCGTCGACACCATCAACGACATCGTCTATCCGGAGGGCTCGCTGCCGCTCGGCAGCCAGGGCACCGCCACGCTGTTCCTCGGCGACGTGCGCATCGCCACCAACGTGCGGCTGTTCGGCGGCGTCCGCGCCCTCGGCACGCGCGTCTCGCAGAGGGTGCGCGACGCGGTGCTGGGCGAGGGGCGCACCTGGCTCGATTCGGCCTTCGTCGTGAACGACTGGTACGTCTCCGGCTACGAGCCGGTGGTGGACAGCTTCGGCAAGCGCGTCGGCATGCTCTATGTCGGCTACCTGGAAACGCCCTTCCGCGCCGTCAAGCGCAACATCCTGGGCGGGGTGATCGGCGTGATCCTGCTGGCCGCCCTGGTCAGCGTGCCGCTGCTGCTGTGGCGGGCGCGGCGGATCTTCGGCCCCCTCGAGCGGATGGACGCGACCATGGCGGCGGTGGAGGTGGGCGATGCCGCGGCCCGGGTCGGCCAGGTGCCGGGGCGCGACGAGATCGCCCGTCTGGCCGAGCACTTCGACGCCCTGCTCGACACCCTGCACGAGCGCAACGCCGAGCTGTCGCGCCTCAACGCCGAGCTGGACTTCAAGGTCATCGAGCGCACCCGCGAGCTGGCCCAGGCGCTGGAGGAACTGCGCGCCGCGCAGCAGCAGCTGGTGCGCTCGGAGAAGCTGGCCGCCATCGGCCAGCTCACGGCCGGGGTGGCGCACGAGATCAACAATCCGATTGCCGTGATGCAGGGCAACCTCGACCTGCTGCGCGAGGAGTTGGGCGCGGCCGCCGCGCCGGTGGACAACGAGCTCAGGCTGCTCGACGAGCAGATCCACCGCATCCGGGTCATCGTCACCAAGCTGCTGCAGTTCGCCCGTCCCGACGAGTTCGCCGGCTATGTCGAGACGGTCGACGCCAACGCGGCGGTCGCCGACTGCCTGGTGCTGGTGCGCCACGAGCTGAAGAAAGGCGACATCGCGGTGGTGCAGGACCTGCGCGCCACCGGTCCGGTGCGCCTCAATCGCAACGAGTTGCAGCAGGTGCTGATCAACCTGGCGGTGAACGCCGTGCAGGCCATGGCCGCCGGCGGTCGGCTGACCTTCGTCACCGAGGACTGGGACGGCAAGGGCGTGCGCATCGGCGTGCGCGACACCGGCCCGGGCATCCCGCAGGAGCATCTGGCGCGGGTGTTCGATCCCTTCTTCACGACCAAAAAGACCCAGGGCACCGGCCTCGGCCTTTCCATCTCGCTGGCCTTGATCGAGCGCTACGGCGGCACCATATCTGTGGACAGCCGTCTCGGCGAAGGCACCGAATTCAGCGTCTACCTGCTGGCCGAGCCGGTGTTCCGCGAGCAGGAAGGCATGGACACCCTGGAATCGACATGACGAGCGATTGCGTCCGGGCCGCCGAAATTCTCAACCGCGATTGCCAGTGCGTCAGCGTCGACCGCGACACGCTGCGGCGTGCCCTGGCGCAGGGAGAGGACGGCACCGATATGGTCCGGCTGGTCGAGGAGGAGCGGCCGCACCTCTTCGCCGAGGCGACGGTTTTCCTCGGCCAGGCCAGCGTCGAGCGCATGGCCGAGGTCGTCGCCGCCGTGGAGCGGGTCGCGGCGTTGCCGGCCTGGGCCGGGCGGGTGCTGGACTGGGCACCGCAGGCTGCCCGCCATGCCTGCGGTGCGGCCGGCGTCTTCATGGGCTACGACTTCCACCTCGGCAAGGACGGTCCGCAGCTGATCGAGATCAATACCAACGCCGGCGGCGGCCTGCTCAATGCCGCCCTGGCCCAGGCGCAGGTGGCCTGCTGCGAGGAAGTCGCCGCCATCCTGCCCGGCGTGCACCCGAGCCCCACGCTGGAACAGGACTTTGTCGGCATGTTCCGCGAGGAATGGCGCGCCGAGCGGGGCGGGGCGGAACTGCGCCGCATTGCCATCGTCGATGAACAGCCGCGGGAGCAGTTTCTCTACCCGGAATTCCTGCTGTTCAGGAAGCTTTTCGAACGACACGGCCTGACTGCAGTGATCTGCGACCCGGCCGAGTTGCGCTTCGAAGGCGGGGTCCTGCAGCATGAGAGCGAGCGTGTCGACCTGGTCTACAATCGCCTGACCGATTTCGGCCTCGAATCGCCGGGCAATGCCATGCTGCGCGAGGCCTGGCTGGCCGGGGCGGTGGTGTTGACGCCGCACCCGCGCGCCCATGCCCTGTTCGCCGACAAGCGCAACCTGACGCTGCTCACCGACGAGTCGGTCCTGGGCGAACTGGGCGTCGATGCCGCGACGCGGGGCGTTCTGCTCGGCGGCATTCCCCGTACGCGGCAGGTGCGGCCGGCGCAGGCCGATGCCCTGTGGACGCAGCGCAAGCAGCTCTTTTTCAAGCCGGCCGCCGGTTACGGCAGCAAGGCGGCCTACCGCGGCGACAAGCTGACCAGGCGGGTGTTCGAGGAGATCCTCGCGGGCGGCTATGTGGCGCAGGCGCTGGTGCCGCCTTCGGCGCGGCGCCTCGGCACGGAGGAGGCGCCGGTGGACCTGAAGCTCGACCTGCGCAACTACACCTACCGCGGCCGGGTGCAGCTGGTGACGGCGCGGCTGTACCAGGGCCAGACGACGAATTTTCGCACCCCCGGCGGCGGTTTCGCGCCGGTGCTGACGGTACCGCGCATCGAAGGAGTTTGATGAAAGTGTTTGGATTCGCCGGCTATTCCGGCAGTGGCAAGACGACGCTGATCGAGCAACTCATCCCGCGCTTCGTCGCGCGCGGGCTGAAGGTCTCGCTGATCAAGCATGCCCACCACGGCTTCGACATCGACAAGCCGGGCAAGGATTCCTGGCGCCACCGCGAGGCCGGCTGCTCCGAAGTGCTGCTCACCTCCGACCAGCGCTGGGTGCTGATGCACGAGCTGCGCGGGGAGCGGGAGCCGAACCTGGAGGAACAGATCGACATGCTGTCGCCCTGCGACCTGGCGCTGGTGGAGGGCTACAAGACCAACGACCTGATCCCCAAGCTGGAGGTCTATCGCCCGGCCCACGGCAAGCCGCCGATCCATCCCGATCACCCGAACATCGTCGCCGTGGCCAGCGACGCGCCGGTCGGGACGGCGCTGCCGGTACTGGACATCAACGATCCGGACGCCATCGTGGAATTCATCGTCAAGCATCTGGATTTGAAATGAGCCTGCTTTCCTTCGACGAGGCCCTGGAGAGACTCCTCGCCGCCGCCCGCCCGGTGGCGGAGATCGAGGAGGTCGATACCGTCGCCGCAACCGGCCGCACGCTGGCGCGCGCCCAGGCCAGCGGCATCGTGGTGCCGCCGCTCGACAACTCGGCCATGGACGGCTACGCGCTGCGGATCGCCGACGTGGCCGCCGCGGGCGCGCGCCTGCCGGTGGCGCAGCGCATTCCCGCCGGCAGCGTCGGCACGCGGCTCCAGCCCGGCACGGCGGCGCGCATCTTCACCGGCGCGCCGGTGCCGGCGGGCGCCGACGCGGTGGTGATGCAGGAGCTGTGCGAGCATGCCGGCGAGGGCCTCGTCCAGGTGAACCATGTGCCGCGCCCGGGCGAGAACATCCGCCGCGCCGGCGAGGACATCCGGTCCGGCGCCGAGATCGTCGCCGCCGGCGCGCGCCTGGCACCGCAGGACATCGGCCTGGCTGCTTCGGTCGGCCTGGCGACCCTGCCGGTGTTCCGCCGCCTGCGCGTGGCGCTGTTCTTCACCGGCGACGAGCTGTCGATGCCGGGCGAGGCCTTGAAGCCCGGCGGCATCTACAACTCCAACCGCTACACCCTGCGCGGCCTGCTGGCAGCGCTCGGCTGCGAGGTGCGCGACCTCGGCATCGTGCCGGACCGCCTCGAGGCGACGCGCGCCGCGCTGCGCG
>JADLGU010000167.1 GCA_020849155.1 Rhodocyclaceae bacterium
GATGTCCTTGCCCAGCGTCAGCGTCAGCGGCGAGTGCATGTCGTGGTAGGCCTTCGAGCCGAGGATCTCCGACAGGCGCACCGTCTGCCGCTTCGGGTTGGGCAGCTCGAGGCCCATGCAGGACTTGCCGGGAATGGTCTCCACCACCCGCACGCTCACCACCGAGAGGGCGCGCGCCAGGTCCTTCACCAGGTTCACGATCTGGGCGCCCTTGACGCCGACCGCCGGCTCGATCTCGTAGCGGGTAATGACCGGGCCGGGATAGGCCGCCAGCACCTTCACCTGCACGCCGAAGTCGGCGAGCTTGCGCTCGATCAGGCGCGAGGTGAACTCCAGCGTCTCGGCCGAAGGCGGCTCGGCGTCGTCGGACGGCTCCTCGAGCAGGTGCAGCGGCGGCAGCACGCCGCCGGGGATGTCGTGGAACAGCGGCGCCTGGCGCTCCTTCTCGCGCCGCGGCGACTTGGGGATGGCGATCTCGGCCGGTTCGATGCGGATCGGCTCGACGTGGAACTCCTCGATGCGCTTCCTCTCGACCTCCACCACCGCCTCGCGCCGCTCCGCCACCTCGCGGCCGATGCGGCGGTCCTGCCAGCGCTGGAAAAGCGTCCGCCCGCCGCTCCAGCCGCCTTCCAGCAGCGCGCCCAGGCGCTCGAGGAACTTCAGCCAGGACATCCCGCTGAAGATCGACAGGCCGGCGGCGAACAGCGCCAGCAGCAGCAGGGTGCCGCCGGTGAAACCGAAGAACTGGGCGAACAGCCGGCTGACCTCGTGGCCGAGCATGCCGCCCGGCTCGAGCGGCAGCGGCTGCTTCATGCTGTAAAAGCGCAGCGCCTCCAGCCCGCTGGAGGCCGACAGCAGCACGATGAAGCCCGACAGGGCGATGAAGAAGGGCCGCCGGTCGGTGTGGAAGATGCCTTCCAGGCGGCGATAGCCCCAGGCCACCAGGAACAGCAGGAACAGCACCCACCACCAGGCCGAGACGCCGAACAGATAGAGCAGCAGGTCGGCCAGCCAGGCGCCGGCGCGGCCGCCGGGGTTGGCGATGCGCTCGACCTGGGCGGCGTGCGACCAGCCCGGGTCGGCCTTGTTGTAGCCGTAGAGGATCAGCCCCAGGTAGAGGGCCGCCGCCCCGAGCACCAGCCAGCGCGCCTCCTGCAGGAGGGCAACGATCTTTTCGGGCAGAGGCGTCGGGGCGGTCTTTTCTTGCACGCTGGACAGGTAACGGGCGCGGGCCGGTCGATGCCGGAATTATACGCTTCAGACGAGGTGCAGCTTCTCGCGCAGGCGGATGCGGCCGTCGCCTTCCTCGATCAGGCCCTGCTGGTGCAGGTCCTTCATCACCCGGCTGACCATCTCGCGCGAGGCGCCGATCATCTTGGCGATGTCCTGCTTGGAAATCTTGCGCAGCACCGCCAGCTGGCCGTCCTCGTCCTTCTCGGCCATCTCCAGCAGCAGGCGGGCCACCCGGCCGTAGACGTCCATCAGCGCCAGGCTCTCGATCTTGCGGTCGGCCGAGCGCAGGCGCTTGACCAGGCTGCGCATGATGTAGAGGGAGACGTCGAAATTCTCGGCCAGGCAGCGCTTGAAGTCGGCCTTGGAGACCACCACCAGTTCGCAGGGCAGGGTCGCCGCCACGGTGGCCGAGCGCGGGTTGTCGTCGAGCACGCCCATCTCGCCGAAGACTTCGCCGGCGCCGAGGTTGGAGAGGATCACCTCGCGGCCCTCCTCGTCGGAGACCAGCACCTTGAGCACCCCGGAGAGGATGAAGTACACGAAATCCGTCCGGTCCCCCGCCCGCAGGATGGTGGTGCCGCGCGGCACCTTGCGGAACACCGCTACCCGGGCAATCGGCACCAGCCGTTCGACCGACAGCGATTCGAAGATCGGCATGGTGCGCAGGGCATCGACCGTCACGCCATTCTGTTGGGGCATAGTTTGTTCTCCGGGCCAGGCCTATCGCCGCCGGTGTCGACGGCAGGCCATTATAAGGCCGGGGCCGGCCTCCAGTATAATTCCCGGGTCTGCCTCAACTTCCGTCCGCCACCATGTCCGCTCCCGCCCGTCATAGCCGCCTCATCATCCTCGGCTCCGGCCCGGCCGGCTACACCGCCGCCGTCTACGCCGCCCGCGCCAACCTGAAGCCGCTGCTCGTCACCGGCCTGGCCCAGGGCGGCCAGCTGATGACCACCACCGACGTCGACAACTGGCCGGCCGACGCCGACGGCGTGCAGGGCCCCGAACTGATGGCGCGCTTCCAGAAGCACGCCGAGCGCTTCAACACCGAGATCCTCTTCGACCACATCCATACCGCGAAGCTGACGCAGAAGCCCTTCACCCTCATCGGCGACAACGGCACCTACACCTGCGACGCCCTGATCATCGCCACCGGCGCCACCGCGAAGTACCTCGGCCTGCCCTCGGAAGAGAAGTTCTCCGGCCGCGGCGTGTCCGCCTGCGCAACCTGCGATGGTTTCTTCTACCGCAAGCAGGACGTGGCAGTGATCGGTGGCGGC
>JADLGU010000168.1 GCA_020849155.1 Rhodocyclaceae bacterium
ACCTCGTGCATGAGGTGGCGGTCGATGTAGAGCAGGCACGTGCCGTCGGATTCCTCGCGGACGACGTGCGATTCCCAGAGTTTGTCGTAAAGCGTCTTGCCAGCCATGTCGGCTCCTTGCTGCGTTGGGTGGAGGCTATTGGAAGCCCGTTGCGGAACAAATGCTAGTCAAGGTTTGGTACCCTGACAAGACGGGTAGTTATACTGGTATTGAAACTAACAGCCAGAGGGAAGGCCATGGACAAGCGCCGCAAGGAGCTGGGCGAATTTCTGCAGGCGATGCGCGGGCGCCAGGCGCCCGAGGCGCTCGGCTTCCCGGCTGGCAGCCGGCGCCGCACGCAGGGCCTGCGCCGCGAGGAGGTGGCGGTGCTCGCCGGCATCAGCCCGACCTGGTACACCTGGATCGAGCAGGGGCGCGCGGCGAATGTCTCGGCCGAAGCGCTCGGCCGCCTGGCGCAGGCGCTGCACCTGACGCGCAGCGAGCGCGCCTACCTGTTCGAGCTGGCCGGGCGGCGCGATCCGTCAGGCCATGAGCACGAGGACGATGCCGCTTCCGAATTGCTCGTCGGCCTGCTCGAGGACATCGCCGTGCCGGCCTACATCATGGGCCGCACCTGGGACATGCTGGCCTGGAACCGGCCGGCGGCGGCGCTGTTCGCCGGCTGGCTCGACAAGCCGCTGCGGCCGAACGCGCCGCGGCGCAACCTGCTGCGCTTCGTCTTCCTGGAGCCGAAGGCGCGGAAGTTCATCACCGACTGGGAGGCGCGCGCCCGCCGCCTTACCGCGGAGTTCCGCGCCGACTGCCGCACGCGCCTGGACGAGCCGGCGCTGGTGCAGCTGATCGGCGAACTGAAGAAGGGCAGCGGGGAGTTCTCGCGCTACTGGAAGCAGCACGACGTGCTGGAGCGCCAGGGCGGCCCGCGCGCCTTCAACCATCCGAAACGGGGGCCTTTGAGCTACCAGCAGGTGACGCTGCGGCCGGTGGAGCAGGAGCACCTGAAGCTGGTGCTGCTGAAGCCGGAAGAGTGATCCTTTCCCTTGCGGCGCGTTCCGTCGCTTACTGGAGCGACACAGAGTTACCCGACAACAACTTGCCGACGAGCGGGTCGAGCGATGCCATGAAGGCCTCGACATCGTCCGTGTAGCGGCCCGGTAAACCGAGTTCCTTGTTGATGGCGCCATGGCCGAGAGGCTCGGACAAGACGGCGGCGCGCAGGCCAAGGCTTTTGCTCTTCTCGGCATAAGCCCGCGCCTGGCCGCAAGAATCGTCCCGGCGCGCGATCGAGCAAACCCCGAGCCAGGCGGAAGCCGTGCGATCGAGTTGATGGAAGGGCGAGGCGGCAATCCACTCGGCCTCGGTGCTGCCGAAGGCCTCGCGGTAGCGTGTCCTGAGGAACGGGTAGACGTTCGGCATTTGCCTGACGACGTCCAGGGCGCCGGCATCGAGCGATATGGTGCCGAGTACCGGTCGCAGGGTGTTGGCCTTGCGCAGCCGCGCGTCGGCGCTGACGAGCGAAACCAGATGTGCGCCCGCCGAGTGTCCCATGAGGATGAGCCGGGCAGGATCGCCGCCCCATTTGCCGGCATTTGCCTGGATGAAGGCGACGGCCCTGGCGACATGGCTTGCCTGCTGGGTGGCGTTGGCACCGTCATTGACCATGGGGTAGTTGACGGAAACGAAGACAAAGCCGCGCGGCACCCATCTGGCGACCTTGTTGGCCGTCACGCCTACATTGCTCTTGTCACCGATGCACCAGCCGCCACCATGCACCATCACGATAATCGGCGCCGGTTCGTTTTCTGCCGCTTTCGGCAAGAACACATCGAGTTTGGCGAGCGCCTCGGGTCCGTAGGCGATGCCTTCAAAGTCGGGAACCGGCCCCGCTTTCCTGTTGCCGGCAAGCTTTTCGAGCCGGCCTGTTTTCCTGGCCCAGTCGGCGCAGCTCGAGTCCTTGCCGCCATCCCCCAGGTCGTCCGTTGCATCGGTTGCGGCGCCGTTGCGCTGCTGATGGCGTTCCTGGATGCGCTCCCGAATTCGCTCCCTGACCGTATCGGCCGACACATCGGCCGCTGGCGTGGCGACGGCAATCAGGTAAAGCGCTAAAGAGAAAAATGCTTTTGGTGTCACCGGGCTCATCAGGGCTGATGGTTGCCCCGATTATCGCAAAGCCCTTCGATTTGCCACTTGAAATGTTGTAACAATTCGTTAGCGTTCCTGCTCGCGCACCAGCTTGTACTCGATGGAATCCACCAACGCCTGCCAGGAGGCGTCGATGATGTCGGTGGACACGCCGATGGTGGTCCAGTTCTCGCGGTGGTCGGTCGATTCGATCAGCACGCGCACCTTGGCGGCCGAGGCCTGGTCGGAGTCGAGTACGCGCACCTTGTAGTCGGTCAGGCGGATCTCGCCGATCGCCGGGTAGAAGCGCTCGAGCGCCTTGCGCACGGCTTTGTCGAGGGCGTTCACCGGGCCGTCGCCCTCGGCGGCGGTGATCTCGGTCTCGTCGCCTACGCGGATCTTGATCATCGCCGAGGAGTTCAGGTTGTTCACCGAAGGCTCGTTCACCATCACCTTGAACTCGACCAGCTCGAAGAAGGGCGTGTATTTGCCGAGCATCTTGCGCACCACCAGCTCGAAGGACTGCTCGGCGGCCTCGAAGTG
>JADLGU010000169.1 GCA_020849155.1 Rhodocyclaceae bacterium
TGGTGGTGCTGGATGAAGCCTACAACGAATACCTGCCGCCGGCCGACCGCGTCGACACCCTGGCCTGGGTGAAGGAGTTCCCCAACCTGGTCGTCACGCGCACCTTCTCCAAGATCCACGGCCTGGCCGGCCTGCGCGTCGGCTACGCCGTCACCACGGCCGAGATCGCCGACCTGATGCATCGCGTGCGCCAGCCCTTCAATGTGAACAATCTGGCCCTGGCCGGCGCCATCGCCGCGCTCGACGACCACGCCTTCATCGCCGAGAGCTACGACAACAACCGGCGCGGCATGGAGCAGATCGTTGCCGGCTTGAAGCGCCTCGGCCTCGAGCACATTCCCTCGCACGGCAACTTCGTCACCTTCAAGGCGGGCGACGCGGCGAAGGTGAACCAGGCGCTGCTCAGGCAGGGCGTCATCGTGCGGCCGATCGGCGGCTATGCGCTGCCCGAGCACCTGCGCGTCACCATCGGCCTGGAGCGCGAGAACGCGCGTTTCCTCACGGCCCTGGAACAGGCGCTGGCCGGATAAATCCGTGGTTTTTCGCCTCGACAAGATCGTCGTCTTCGGCGTCGGCCTGATCGGCGGCTCCTTCGCCCTCGCGCTGAAGCGGGCCGGCGCCGTCGGCGAGGTGGTCGGCGTCGGCCGCAGCCAGGCCACGCTGGATGAAGCGCTGCGGCTTGGCCTTATCGACCGGCTCGGCGCCTGCGATGAGGCCACCCTGCATGACGCCGATCTCGTCCTCCTGGCCACGCCGGTCGGCCAGATGCCGGCGCTGATGCAGGCCATGGCGCCGCATCTCGGCCCGCTGACGGCCATCACCGACGGCGGCAGCACCAAGAGCGACGTCGTCTCTGCCGTCCGCCAATTCTTGCCAAACCATCTCTCGCATTTCGTGCCGGCCCACCCCATCGCCGGGGCGGAGAACAGCGGCGCCGCGGCCGCGAAGGCCGATCTCTACGTCGACCGGAAAGTGGTGCTGACGCCGTTGCCGGAGAATGCCTCCGATGCGGTCGAACGGGTGCGCGCCGCCTGGGCCGCCTGCGGCGCCACGGTGCACGAAATGGCGCCGGCGCGCCATGACCAGGTGTTCGCGGCGGTGAGCCACCTGCCGCACCTCTTGTCCTTTGCGTTGGTACACGACCTCGCCCAGCGCGAGAACCGCGAGGAGTTCTTCCGCTTTGCCGCCAGCGGCTTCCGCGACTTCACGCGCATCGCCGCCAGCCATCCCGAGATGTGGCGCGACATCTGCATCGCCAACAAGGCGGCGCTGCTCGGCGAGTTGGAGCAGTACCAGCGCCAGTTGGACGAACTGCGCCAGGCGCTGCTGGCCGGCGACGCCGCCGCGCTGGAAGCCGTCTTCGCCGAGGCGCGCACCGTCCGCCGCGCCTGGGCCGAGGGCAAGCTGAGCTGATGGAGTTTCTCGACCTTCCGCCAGCATTCCATGCCGCGGGCACGGTGCGTCTGCCCGGCTCGAAGAGCCTCTCCAACCGCTTCCTGCTGCTCGCCGCCCTGGCCGAGGGCGAGACCGCCATCCGCGATCTGCTTGCCTCCGACGACGTCGAGCGCATGCTCGAGGCCCTCAAGGCGCTCGGCATCGACTGGCGGCGCGGGGAGGGCAACGACTTCAGCGTGCGCGGCGCCGGCGGCACCTTCCCGGTCAAGGAGGCGGAACTCTCCCTCGGCAATGCCGGCACGGCCTTTCGCCCGCTGACGGCGGTGCTGGCGCTCGCCGGCGGGCACTACCGCCTCTCCGGCGTGCCGCGCATGCACGAGCGGCCGATCGGCGACCTGGTCGACGCCTTGCGCCAGCTCGGCGCAGACATCCGCTACCTCGGCAACGAGGGCTTCCCGCCGCTGGAGATCCGCCCGGCGGCGATCCACGCCGGCGGCCATGTGACGGTGCGCGGCGAGGCCTCCAGCCAGTTCCTCACTGCGCTCCTGATGGCGCTGCCGCTGACCGGCGCCGGCGCCACGGTGGAGGTGGTCGGCGAGCTGATTTCCAAGCCTTACATCGACATCACGCTCAAGCTGATGGCGCGCTTCGGCGTCGCCGTCGAGCGGGACGGCTGGCGCGAATTCCGCATTCCGGCCGGGGCGCGCTATGTGAGCCCGGGCGGGGTGTTCGTCGAGGGCGACGCCTCTTCGGCCTCGTATTTCCTGGCGGCCGGGGCGATCGCCGGCGGGCCGGTGCGCGTCGAGGGCGTCGGGCAGGACAGCATCCAGGGCGACGTGCGCTTCGCCGAGGCGTTGGCGGCGATGGGGGCGCGCATCGAGATGGGGCCGAACTGGATCGAGGCGCGGGCGCCGGCGGCGGGGCACCTGAAAGCCATCGACCTCGACTGCAACCACATCCCCGACGCCGCCATGACCCTGGCCGTGGCGGCGCTGTTCGCCGAGGGCACGACGCGGCTGCGCAACATCGCCAGCTGGCGGGTGAAGGAGACCGACCGCATCGCCGCCATGGCGACCGAGCTGCGCAAGCTGGGCGCGACGGTGGAGGAGGGAGGCGATTTCATCGCCGTCTCGGGGAGACCGACTTTTGCCCCTGGCGCCTCGATCGACACCTACGACGACCATCGCATGGCGATGTGCTTGTCGCTGGCCTGCCTGGGCGGGGTGCCGGTGCGCATCAACGACCCGCAGTGCGTGAACAAGACCTTCCCGGACTATTTCGAGCGCTTCGCCGGGCTGCTGGCGCCGGTGATTGCCATCGACGGCCCCTCGGCTTCCGGCAAGGGCACGGTGGCGGCCTTGGTGGCCGAACGGCTGGGATTCCACTATCTGGACAGCGGCGCCCTCTATCGACTGGTGGCGCTGGCCGCCATTCGCGCCGGGGTGTCTCTGGAGGATGGCGAATCGCTTGCCCGCATCGCCGAGACCCTGCCGGCCCGTTTCGAGGGCGGGCGCATCCTGCTCGGCGGCACGGATGCGACCGAGGCCATCCGCAGCGAGGAATGTTCCGCCGGGTCCTCGAAAGTGGCGGCCTTCCCGGCCGTCCGAGGCGCCCTGCTGGGGCGCCAGCGCGCCTACCGTCAGGCGCCCGGCCTGGTCGCCGAGGGCCGGGACATGGGGTCGGTGGTGTTCCGGGACGCCGCTCTCAAGGTCTTCCTCACGGCGACGCCCGAGGCGCGCGCGGAACGCCGCCATAAACAGTTGATCAGCAAGGGAATGTCTGTTAGCATTGACACCCTTTTGCAGGATCTTCGCGAACGCGATGCGCGCGACAGCGCACGGGCGGTCGCTCCCCTGTGGAAATGCGCGGACGCCGAACTGCTCGACACCACGGCCATGACGGTCGAAGAAGCCGTCTCCTGGGTTATCGAACGGGCCAGGCAAGGTTTGCCGCAAGCCGTGGCACCCTGAGGGGTGCCGCTGGCGAAGGTGCCGTGAAGCGCTTTGGCTTCGCGGTTTTGTTCAACTGACACGCCGACCGATTTCGGCCGGCATTGGGTTTTTTCCAACAACTTATGTCCATTGCAACTGCCACCCCGGCCATCGGCCAGGAAAGTTTCGCCTCCCTCTTCGAAGAAAGCCTGTCCCGCCAGGAGATGCGCGCGGGTGAAGTGATCACCGCGGAAGTCGTCCGCATCGACCAGAACTTCGTCGTCGTCAACGCCGGCCTCAAGTCGGAGAGCTTCATCCCCGTCGATGAATTCCGCAACGACCGCGGAGAGGTCGAGGTCAAACCCGGCGACTATGTCAGCGTCGCCATCGAGATGCTCGAGGACGGCTACGGCGAGACCCGCCTGTCGCGCGAGAAGGCCAAGCGCATCGCCGCCTGGAACGACCTGGAGAA